>NZ_JBIQEC010000045.1:0-6262 GCF_045370505.1 Moraxella sp. 179-F 1C4 NHS
TGCCATAGATTTTCCAGCCGTTTTTCTTTATACTAAAGCCAAGACAGCTTGGGCATCTGATTGTAATTTGTGTCTTCATAACCTCAAATTATCATCTTTTTCTCAAGCTGTCTTTTTTATTTACACCTCAGCATACTTTTCAGACCAGTACCGTGTTTTGAATCTACTTTCTATACTTGAAGTGTCAACAAACTCTATACAAAATCTGAGAAATATATGAGTGTAGAAGCCACATCTATCAACCTTCTATCCCCTGTCATACTGCTCACAGCGGCAGTGATTTCAGTCCCCTTAATCAAGCGCCTAGGATTAAGCTCGGTATTGGGATATTTAATTGCAGGATTAATTATTGGTCCATTTGGATTAGCGTTTTTCTACGATTCTGCCTCTATTCTGCATGTTGCCGAGCTTGGTATTGTGATGTATCTGTTTGTGATTGGACTAGAAATGCGTCCATCGTATTTATGGAGTTTAAGAAAAGAAATTTTTGGATTAGGCACATTACAGATTAGTGCCTGTTCATTGGGGTTAATGCCGGTAGGCTTGGTCTATGGCTATTCTTGGCAAGTGAGTTTTGTGTGTGCTGCAGGCTTTGTACTCACCTCGACTGCAATTGTGATGCAACTTTTGGGGGATCGTGGAGACATTGCTCAACCACGAGGACAAAAAATTGTCTCGATCCTGCTTTTTGAAGATTTATTGATTGTCCCTTTATTGGCAATTGTCGCTTTTATCGCACCGAATCAAGTTGTTGAAAGTACTTCTGCGCGTTTGCAGAGCATTGGGATTGGTTTAATATCAATTGCAGGTTTAATCGCTGCAGGCTATTGGTTGCTTAATCCTTTATTTCGCTTATTAGCCGCAGCCAAAGCCCGTGAAGTCATGACTGCCGCAGCACTCTTAGTGGTACTCGGCGCAGCATTACTGATGCAAGTTAGTGGCTTATCGATGGCAATGGGGGCATTCCTTGCAGGGGTATTACTCTCCGAATCCACTTTTCGCCATGAGATTGAAGCAGATATTGAACCGTTTCGTGGCATATTGCTCGGATTATTTTTTCTAGGCGTAGGCATGTCATTAGACCTTAACGTCATAAAAAATAACTGGGCGTTAATTTTAAGTGCTGTACTTGTGCTGATGTTTGTCAAAGCATCCATCATTTATCTGACTGCACGCTTGGCCAAAAGTTCACACTCTGAAGCACTCGATCGCGCATTACTAATGGCTCAAGGGGGGGAGTTTGCTTTTGTACTCTTTGCTGCCGCCTTGAGTGCTCAAATCATTAGTGCTGAGGAAAGCTCAAATCTGACTGCGATTGTAATCTTGTCGATGATTGTGACCCCGATTGTTGGCATTCTATTTAAACGTTTTACCCAAACTACAGAACAAACTTCTTTAGAAAATATCCGTATTGCCGAAGGACTTTCTGGAAAAGTATTGATGATTGGTTTCGGTCGTTTTGGACAAGTCTCCAGTCAAATGCTGCTTGCTCGAGGCATTGATGTGTCCATTATTGATAATGATATCGACATGATTCAAAACGCTGAAAGATTTGGATTTAAAATTTATTATGGCGATGGTTCTCGTTTAGATATTTTACATGCCTCTGGAGCAGATACGGCTGAAGCTATTGTTGTTTGCGTAGACCACAAAGAAACGACGAATAAGATCGTAGAGTTGGTGCAAAATGAATTTCCTATGGCCAAGTTACTGGTTCGCTCTTATGACCGTGAGCATGCGCTGCATTTAGTAAAACAAAATGTAGATTACATGATTCGCGAAACCTTCGAGTCGGCAATGCTATTTGGCGGTGCAATTTTAGAAGAATTGGGTGTTGACCAGAGGAATATTGAAGAAATTAGCCAAGAAATCCGAGCACTAGACAAAGAACGTTTTGGAACTGAAATTGCAGCAGATGATGTCTATGCTGGTATCGGCTTGCAATATACAGGACCGCGTCCGACTGCACCTTTAATTAAACCAAAGCACACAGGGCAAATTCTGAATGAAGATGGCACTCAGCAATAATTTCACGTATTAAACCCAAATAAAAAAGAGGTCTGTGTAGATCTCTTTTTTTGTAAGCATCTGCTGAACCCCACTTCTTTAGTGAGCGGATGATATTTATTATTCATTATTTAGGAATTATTAAATCCTATAAATATCATTTATTGGATTAATCTACTTTGGTACTATGCATATCATCCCCCAGTTAAGAATAAGGAACAACTATGAATAAGATGATGAATGCTCTTATCCTAGAAAATTTTGGTGATCATGAATTTAAACGTGTAGAACTGCCTATACCTCAACCAGAGGCTGGGCAAGTTCTAGTACGTATTCATGCTAGTGGTGTAAACCCTATTGATTATAAAATTCGTATTGGTGAAGCACCATATGCTATGCCAGAGCTTCCTGCCGTGTTGGGAACGGATATGGCTGGGGTTGTAACTGCTGTTGGTGAAGGTGTCACTCACTTCAATGTCGGAGATGAAGTTTACGGTCTGATAGGTGGTGTTCGTGGTCTTCAAGGATCTTTAGCAGAATATGTTGTAGCAGATGCTGATCTAATCGCATTAAAGCCACGGAATATCTCTATGCGCGAGGCAGCAGTACTACCATTGACGTTCCTCACGGCTTGGGAAGGTTTAGTGGATAATGCGAAGGTCCAACCAGGGCAAACTGTACTGGTTCAGGGTGGTGCTGGTGGCGTTGGTTATATGGTTGTTCAGCTTGCAAAAGCACTTGATGCAAATGTTTGGGCGACTGGTCGTACAGCTGATCAATCACTGATTTTAGAACTCGGTGCAACACCTCTCGATTACACAACAGCATCTTCCGATGACATTATTGCTGCAAGCCCTGAGGGTCAAGGTTTTAACATTGTTTACGACACTGTGGGTGGTCCAGTACTCGAAGCTTCACTTTCCATGACAACTCACTATGGCCACATTACCAGTTGTGCTGCATTTGGTAATCATAATTTAGCGAGTTCATCTCTACGGTGTGCCACAGTGTCTGGCGTATTCGTCCTGATGCCGATGTTAACAGGCAATCGCCGTGCTCATCATGGTGATATCCTTAAGATCGCGACTCGTCTTGTTGAGGAAGGTAAACTGCGTCCTATTGTTGATCCTCGTCATTTTACTCTAGACCAAGCGATTGAGGCTCATGATGCTGTTCAAGATCGCTCTGCCAATATTAAGGTCGTGATTGATGTCATTTAACGCACTTCAGGCCAAGACTTGGCGCTTCAATAGTATTGGAGATACTGATGTTCTGACATTAGAAACTCTTCCTGTTGCTTTACCAGCAGCAGGAGAAGTTCTAATCCAGATGAAAACGATAGGACTCAACCGGGCTGATGTAATGTTTCGGCGTGGTACTTATATTCAAAAGGCAGTATTCCCTTCTCGTCTGGGATATGAGGGAGCAGGCATAGTTCTGGCAATAGGTGAAGGTGTACGCCAATTTTCTCCAGGAGATGCAGTATCGATTCTTCCGACTGACAATCTAGCCAAATATGGGACATATGCGGACAAGCTTCTGATTCCAGAAACTTTTTTAGTTCACAAACCCGATAGTTTAAGCTGGGAAGAAGCTTCTTCAATCTGGATGCAGTATTTGACGGCTTGGGGTGGTGTAATCCATGCTGGTGGAGTTTCGAAAGGAAAAACGATCTTGATCACAGCAGCTTCAAGTAGCGTAGGACTAGCTGCGATACAGATAGCTGAAGCAGCGGGTGCTAAGGTCATTGCAAGTACACAGACGATAGAGAAAAAGCAACGTTTACTGGATCTCGGTATTAAAAATGTTATAGCCAGTGAAGATGAACCAGATTTGTATGAGGCGCTTGTTTTACGTTTAGGTGGAGAACATCTTGATGTCGCCTTCGATGCTGTAGGAGGGCCACATATTGAACAGATTGCAAAAGCGATGTCTGTGGGAGGAACTATGGTTATGCATGGTGCACTTAGCCCGGAGATCACACCATTTCCCCTTAAAGTTGCATTACGCAAGAGCTTAACCATGCGAGGTTTTTTGTTCCTTGAGGTTCTGCATGACCCTGTTCTAAGGGAGCAAGCCAGACGATTTATTCTTAGCAGTATAGGTGCAGGATATCTTCGTCCAGTGATCGACCGTTGCTTTAACTTTGATGACATGCATGACGCTCAGCGCTATCTTGAATCAAATCAGCAAATAGGAAAAATTGTAGTTACTCTAGATACATGATGGTCTTATCTGATTCAGGTTTCTATATGGCCCAGCACTTCCACTAAGTAATCAAACAACGCTCGGATTCGCAAAGGTGTCGGGCCCCGCTGTGGACGATATAAATACAGGCGCCAAACGGGAGAGGTTTCCTCATGAAATATCTGAATGAGCTTACCACTCCTAAGCCACGGCAAAACTAGAAATCCAGGCATGTGTCCGAATCCGACTCCAGCGAGAATAGCTTGAAATTCAGCTTCTAGATCATCTGTAATAAAACGGGGCTTTGATGGCGTAAAGCTTCGACTTTCGGTGAATGTCCATGGCCAGTAACGCCCTGTTTTATGATCGACCAGTGCTGTTAGAGGGTATTTATCTAGGTCAATAATTTTTTTAGGCATTCCAACCTTATCAATTAACTCTGGCGTACCCACAGAATAAAAGTTCACTTTAGCCAATTCCCTTGCCACATATCGATTGTCCGGCAAAAATCCAAATCTGATCCCGATATCTATCCGCTCATCGATCACATCCGAGTGTGAATCTGTTAACACACAATCCACGACAATATCTGGATAACGTGTGGCAAATTCTGCTAGTGCAGGTACTACCAATTTACGCCCTAACACAGACGACACAGTAAGACGGACAGTCCCACGCATTTCATCTCGTTTTTCCTTAGTTTCTTTTACAAACAAAGCATCGATCGATCCCACCGCAAAACGTGCTTGCTTTGCCAGACGCTCACCATCAGCAGTAATTTTAATTTGTCGAGTACTCCTGTAAAACAGAATCTCTCCGCGCTGCTCTTCTAGCTCTTTTATTGCCCGTGTCACTACCTGTGGGGAAATACCCAGCTGAGTTGCTGCCTCTTTAAAATTTCGAGACTCTGCTGCGACACAAAAGATACGCATCATTTCCAATTTGTTCTGCATGTCCAATCCTGTGTTATGGTAATTATTCCGTAAATAGGAATTATGAAAGATAATATTATTCATTTATTATACCTAACAAAGCTGTAATACTTAACCCATCAAATATGATTGACAGATAGGTTGAAGGTTACTTGTATGAATAATATAGAAAATAAAGTTATTGTTATCACTGGTGCAAGTAGTGGTTTAGGTGAAGCTACTGCTCGCTTACTTGCTAAAAAAGGTGCAAAGGTTGTACTTGGTGCTAGACGAACTGAAAAATTAGAGGCTATTGTTCACGACATTCGTGCTGAAGGTGGTCAAGCTGAATTTATTGGTATGGATATAACCAAACCCCATGAAGTACAAGCACTTATTGAAAAGGCATTAAGCGCATTTGGTCAAATCGATGTATTGGTAAACAATGCTGGATTAATGTCTATTGCACCATTAAGTGAGCTAAAAGTTGATGAATGGGATCGTATGATCGACATTAATATTAAAGGTGTTCTTTATGGTATAGCCGCTACCCTACCTGTTTTCCAAAAACAAAACTTTGGACACTTTATTAATCTCGCATCTGTTGCAGGGATAAAAGTATTTAGTCCAGGCGGTACTGTTTATAGCGGTACTAAGTTTGCTGTAAGAGCCATCTCTGAAGGACTTCGTCATGAAGTTGGGGGAACAATTAGAACGACGACTATTGAGCCTGGTGCAGTTGAGTCAGAACTAAAATTCGGTTCTTCTCATAAAGAAAGTTCAGAGTTTGTTACTGATTTCTACAAACAAGCCATACCAGCTGACTCAGTCGCTCGAGCAATTGCTTATGCAATTGAACAGCCTGCAGATGTAGATATTAATGAAATTGTTTTGCGCCCAACGAGCCAAGAGTTTTAATGATTGAATAACATAAAATGGGAGCGTCTCGCTCCCATTTTTACTATATTTTTTAAAGTTAAGGACAAATCTATGAAAGCCGTATCGTATGTTATCAATCACCATGATGATTTTAAAAATTCATTGGTAGATATTGAAAAAGCGAAGCCTACGCTTAAAGAGCGTGATGTACTGGTAAAAGTTCAGGCAATCTCTGTGAACCCCGTTGATACCAAAGTGAGAAAAAATTCGTCTGAAGC
>NZ_JBIQEC010000046.1:0-6088 GCF_045370505.1 Moraxella sp. 179-F 1C4 NHS
CTCCAATGCGCCAATGGTAGTGTGGTTCGCCCATGTGAGAGTAGGTCATCGTCAGCTCCCTATTCCAAAACACCCCCCTTTATTTCTTAAAGGGGGTGTTTTTTTGTATCCCTGAAAGACTCAGAGAAAAACTCAGAATAGAAAATTAATGTTTTTATCGCAGACTTTGGGTAAAATAGGCGAAAATTTTTGGTGTGAAATTTAAAGTGAGTGTTACCATGCAAATTACCGTTATTGACCATCCCTTAGTTAAGCATAAATTATCCTTGATGCGCGAGGCAGATAGTAGCACTTATAAATTTCGTACCTTGACTAAAGAACTTGCCCGTTTGATGGCGTATGAAGCAAGCCGTGATTTTCCCATAGAAACAATCAGCATTCAGGGCTGGGAAGGTAACCAAATAGAAGGCATTCAAATCAAAGGTAAAACCGTCACTGTCGTACCCATCTTGCGTGCAGGTTTGGGAATGCTTGATGGGGTTTTAGACCTTATTCCCACGGCTAAAATCTCGATGGTTGGACTGCAACGTGATGAGGATACCCTTGAGCCCGTGCCTTTTTTTGAAAAGTTGGTCAAAGATATTGATGAGCGTCCTGCGTTGATTTTAGATCCTATGCTTGCCACGGGTGGTAGTATGGTAGCAACGATTGATATGATGAAAAAACACGGCTGTAAAGATATTAAAGCTCTGGTATTAGTGGCAACGCCTGAAGGGGTGAAAGCGGTGAATGATGCCCATCCTGATGTGAAGATTTTTACCGCAGCGCTCGATAGTCATCTCAATGAACAGGGGTATATTATCCCAGGGCTTGGGGATGCAGGGGATAAAATTTTTGGCACAAAACAGCACTGATGGGCAAAATAGTAAAAGTAGGAGAAAAGCTAGATGATTTATCTAGCTTTTTTATTGACAGTTGTATAGTGGCTATTTTTTGGTGGGTTGTAAGCTATCGGCTAAGTCGATAAGCTTGACAAATTCGCGGCGAATACCTTGTGGGTCGTTGCCGATATTGGCTTGGGCGAGTCGCTTGCTATCGTTTAGTTGCCAATTACCGAGGTATTTGCTTTGCTTGAGGGTTTCGCCAAAACTTGCCACACTTAGCGCAAATGCCAGCTCACTGCTCGGCTGTTGGGTCTGATTGCTAATGGACAGGGTCAAAAGCGTTGATGAGTTGCTATTTGGCGCTTTATAGCGCAGTTTTAAAAACCCTAGCTCAGTATTTTTGCCTGTATGACTGATAGGGTGAGCTTGGTAGCGGCTATCGTCTAGCCAACCTTGCTGACCCACAGGAGTAACTTCAAACAGCGCAACCACGGATTTGCCTGCACCTAGCTCACCTGCGTCTACTTTATCGTTGTTAAAATCTTCTTTTGCAAGGACACGATTTTCATAACCAATTAAGCGCCATTCTTTAACCGTCTGGGGATTGAATTCCACTTGGACTTTAACGTCTTTTGCCACGGTGTTAAAGGTGGCTGACATTTCGTCTACCAAGGCTTTTTTGACCTCAGACAGGCTATCGATGTAGCTATAGTTACCGTTGCCGTTATCCGCGACTTGCTCCATCATGTGGTCGTTTAAATTGCCTTCACCAAAGCCAAATGTGGAAAGTGATACGCCGCTATCACGCTCACGGCGGATAATATCTAGCATTTCATCGACGTCCGATACGCCGACATTAAAATCCCCATCGGTCATCATCAAAATGCGGTTGATGCCATCTTTTTTATAGTGGATTTTTGCTTGTTGATAGGCCAGCTTTATCGCTGCTTCGCCATTGGTCGAACCACTGGCATCTAGGCTATCAATCGCGGCTAATATTTTGTCGGTATCACTGCCTTTGGTGGCAGGAAGCGTCACTTGGGTGCGACCTGCATAGGTCACGATACTGATGGTATCTTGCGCCCTCAATTGTTTGGTAAGCATTTTTAGCGAAGATTTGACTAGTGGTAATTTATCGTTGTCTGACATCGAGCCTGACACATCTACCAAAAATACCAAGTTGGCAGGCGGTAACGCGCTTTGTTTCGTGATGGTAGGGTCATCCGCTTTGATAGCTACTTTGATGATACGATTGGTAGCACGCCAAGGTGCGGCAACTGTTTCGGTGCTTACTAAAAAAGGGGCGTTGGCAAGGCGCTTGGCTTGTGAAAAGTCATAGTTAAAATAGTTGATAAGCTCTTCAATACGCACCGCGTCAGTAGGCGGTAGTTGTCCGTTGTTGAGAAAACGGCGCACATTGGCGTAGCTGCCCGTGTCGGTATCAATACTAAAAGTGGCAACGGCATCGGTGGCGGTCTGGTGAATGGGGTTGACTGCAAGGTGCTGATATTTTTCGCTATTATTGTGGGGTATCGGCAGCACCGGCATGATAGGTGAGTAGCGTGCCATCTTGCTCATTGCTGCCGCTTCCATCATCATGCTAGGCGCAGCAACCACGGGCGTTGGTGAGGCGATAACGGGTGTGGCAGGGCTGGTATCACGGCTATTTGACGGTGAGGGGCTACACGCCGTCAATAAGCTTTGGGCGATTACGAGGCTCAGTAGTGTTGGCTTAAAAATGTCGCGCTGCATGACTAACTCCTTTTCAATCTTGACTGGCGTAATTACAGTTTACGACATTTTTTGATAAAAAAGGCAGTTTTTGTGATAAAAACCTTCTCAATATAGCGGTACTTAGCGCGCTGTTAGCGGTTAAATAGGTTAAGAATAATAGTGAGAATGATACTCACAATAATCATGGTGACGATGGGGAAGTGAAAGCTGAAGCCACCGCCTTCGGAGCGATAATTAACGTCCCCCGGCATACGACCAAACCAGTTAAAGGCATTGGGAAAAAACAGATAAATTAAGCCAATGATGAGAAATAAAATCCCTATCCCAATAAAAATTTTTGCCATATTGAAAGCCTTTTATTTTTATAATGGTTTGTATTTTAGTGATTTTTTAACGTTTTTAGTGCTGTGTTTAGTTGTTAAGATGTAAGCTTGATGTAAAAATAAAAATTTAAATTTTATTGAGAATTTTTTATAAATAAAAAAGGCTGTCACATAATGTTTGAGGCTTCGAGTCTTTATTCGGAGCAATACATTGGATTTTTAGACAGAAGGTGAATATAACGCAGCCATCAGTCATATGAGTTATTTAATCCATTCAGCCTATAGGTTATTTCTAGCTAATCATTTTGCATTTAACAATTACAGTATTCGAAGAAAACACCAAAATCAAATTGGGAGATTTTAGAAATCATCAAAGTCTAAACCAAGTTAAAGATGCTAAACACTCTCTTTTTAATCATACAAAAAACATAAAATCGCTATCAGCCTTCAGATGTGGCATTAAATTGGAACAATTTAAAAATAAATAAACCGGCTTGTAGAAATGCGCTACAAGCCATGAATAACATAAATTATTTTGTTTTCCGCGGTGGCAAGCCTGTATGCTGCGTTTGGAAATTGCCTTTTTTCGGTTTATTTGGTTTTTTGCCAAAACTCGTCGGCGTGGGTTTTTTTTCCGATTTACTTTGCCCATTATTTGAATTGGAGTTATCCGCTTTACCATTACGCTTAACAGAATCGCCACCTGCTGAGCTGTTTTTCTTTCTTGCCGATTGGTAAATGTCTTCGCCTTCCAATTTTGGGTTATAAGGCGGAATTAAACACTGACTGCCATGCCCAATCAAATCCTCACGCCCCAAATCTTTAAGCGATTGACGCAGCAGTGCCCAATTTTTGGGGTCGTGGTAACGTAAATACGCTTTGTGGAGTTTACGCTGTTTACCCGATTTGACGATTTCCACCCCTTCGCTGTCACGGGTGACTTTATGTAAGGGGTCTTTGGCAGTATGATACATGGTAGTAGCAGTTGCCATCGGGCTTGGGTAAAAGGCTTGTACTTGGTCGGCACGAAAGCCGTTGCGTTTGAGCCAAATCGCCAAGTTCATCATGTCGTTGTCGGTCGTGCCTGGGTGGGCAGCGATAAAATACGGAATCAAATATTGCTCTTTGCCCGCTTCACGGCTGTATTTATCGAACATCTGCTTGAAAGTATCGTACGTCCCCATACCCGGTTTCATCATTTTGGAGAGTACATTGGTTTCGGAATGTTCGGGGGCGATTTTGAGATAACCGCCGACATGGTGGGTGACCAATTCTTTGACATATTCGGGGTCTTTGACCGCCAAATCATAGCGCAAGCCTGACGCAATTAGGATTTTTTTCACCCCTTTGATATCACGAGCTTTACGGTACAGTTGGGTGAGATGACTGTGGTCGGTGAGTAAGTTATCGCAGATATCGGGATACACGCAGGAGGGTTTGCGGCAGTTTTTCTCAATGGCATCGTCTTTACAATGCAGACGATACATGTTGGCAGTCGGTCCACCAAGGTCAGAAATTACCCCGGTAAATGACGGCTCGGTGTCGCGGATTTTTTTGATTTCGCCCAAGATAGATTCTTCTGAGCGGTTTTGGATAATGCGTCCTTCATGTTCGGTAATCGAGCAGAAGGTACAGCCGCCAAAACAGCCGCGCATGATATTGACTGATAATTTAATCATGTCGTAGGCAGGAATTCTTGCGTTGCCGTAGCTGGGATGGGGCAAACGGGCATACGGCAAATCAAAGATATAATCCATCTCTTCCATGGTAAGTGGAATGGGCGGCGGATTGAGCCATACATCAATGTCGCCATGTCGCTGCACCAAGGCGCGGGCGTTATGCGGATTGGTTTCTAAGTGCAAAATACGGTTGGCATGGGCGTAAAGTACCGGGTCGGATTTGACTTGCTCAAAGTCGGGCAAGCGAATCACGGTTTTGTCACGGGGCGGCAACGGGCGTTTGTGTTTTAAGGCGTTTTTATTGGGGTCTTTGAGGTTAACCACTTGGATGTCTTGGCTTTCAGCGACCTTATCAGCATTGAGGACTTTGTGCTCGACTTTATCCGCCACAAACCCTTTGTATTGACTCTCAAGGGTTTTTTCTTGTTCGATATGACAGTCGCCCACATCTTCCATCATCACATACGGATTGATAATCGGGTCAACACGCCCAACGGTGTCGACGTCGTTACTGGCGATTTCTATCATATCGCGTTGCCAGTGTTTTTTGGTTTGTGTTGACAGATACGCGGTGCCACGCACTTTGGCAAGGTCTTCAAAACGATAACCTTTGGCAAGTGCATGTACAACATCGACAATCGCCCGCTCGGCATTGCCATATAGCAAAATATCAGCGCGGCTATCCATCAAAATGCTACGGCGCACTTTATCTGACCAATAATCATAATGGGCGATACGGCGCAGCGAGCCTTCAATCCCGCCCAAAATAATGGGCACATCGGGATAGGCTTCACGGCAGCGCTGGCTATATACTACAGCCGCACGGTCGGGGCGTTTGTCGGGGGCATTGTCTGGCGAGTAGGCATCATCACTGCGAATGCGTCTATCGGCGGTGTAGCGGTTAATCATGCTGTCCATATTGCCTGCGGTGACGCCCCACGCGATGGTCGGTTTGCCGAGTGTCATAAAAGCGTCTTTGCTCGTCCAGTCTGGCTGGGCGATGATACCGACGCGAAAGCCTTGCGACTCTAACAGCCTGCCGATGATTGCCATACCAAAGCTTGGGTGATCGACGTAGGCATCGCCTGAGACGATAATGACATCACAGGCATCCCAACCAAGGGCATCCATTTCGGCTCGGCTCATCGGCAAAAATGGCGCAGGCTCAAAGCAGCTTGCCCAGTGTTTATCATAGTCAAATAGGGCTTTGGTGCCTTGTTTAAAGGCTTTGTTAGCAATAGTTTCGGCGGACATAGGCTTGGATATTAAATAAAATGAATATGGCTCATTTTATCATGAATCAATTTTGCGATGGGGGTTTATAGGGCGAAATAACAAAAAAACCTGATTAAATTAGTCGGAATTTTATTGGCTATTAGACAAATTTTTTTGCAAGTAATTACATTATAATAAGCGTTGAAAATTTTTTACTTGCCATAAACTATTTAATCAACCTGAATTCGACATAAGAAAGGATAAAAAAAAGAAGCCCAACATGCTAAAGTAAGTTCACCACAAACACCTTTAA
>NZ_JBIQEC010000047.1:0-5445 GCF_045370505.1 Moraxella sp. 179-F 1C4 NHS
TTGTATTGTCAGAGTGAAGATACTCGTAAGTTTATTTGAGCAAAGACAGTATAAATAATTGAGTCAACAAATTAAATCTATTGACATGGCATAGCGATGACAATAGATAGAAAGATTAAACTGAAGAGTTTGATCATGGCTCAGATTGAACGCTGGCGGCAGGCTTAACACATGCAAGTCGAACGATGATTATCTAGCTTGCTAGATATGATTAGTGGCGGACGGGTGAGTAACATTTAGGAATCTGCCTAGTAGTGGGGGATAGCTCGGGGAAACTCGAATTAATACCGCATACGACCTACGGGTGAAAGGGGGCGCAAGCTCTTGCTATTAGATGAGCCTAAATCAGATTAGCTAGTTGGTGGGGTAAAGGCCTACCAAGGCGACGATCTGTAACTGGTCTGAGAGGATGATCAGTCACACCGGAACTGAGACACGGTCCGGACTCCTACGGGAGGCAGCAGTGGGGAATATTGGACAATGGGGGCAACCCTGATCCAGCCATGCCGCGTGTGTGAAGAAGGCCTTTTGGTTGTAAAGCACTTTAAGCAGGGAGGAGAGGCTAATGGTTAATACCCATTAGATTAGACGTTACCTGCAGAATAAGCACCGGCTAACTCTGTGCCAGCAGCCGCGGTAATACAGAGGGTGCGAGCGTTAATCGGAATTACTGGGCGTAAAGCGAGTGTAGGTGGCTCATTAAGTCACATGTGAAATCCCCGGGCTTAACCTGGGAACTGCATGTGATACTGGTGGTGCTAGAATATGTGAGAGGGAAGTAGAATTCCAGGTGTAGCGGTGAAATGCGTAGAGATCTGGAGGAATACCGATGGCGAAGGCAGCTTCCTGGCATAATATTGACACTGAGATTCGAAAGCGTGGGTAGCAAACAGGATTAGATACCCTGGTAGTCCACGCCGTAAACGATGTCTACTAGCCGTTGGGGTCCTTGAGACTTTAGTGGCGCAGTTAACGCGATAAGTAGACCGCCTGGGGAGTACGGCCGCAAGGTTAAAACTCAAATGAATTGACGGGGGCCCGCACAAGCGGTGGAGCATGTGGTTTAATTCGATGCAACGCGAAGAACCTTACCTGGTCTTGACATAGTGAGAATCCTGCAGAGATGCGGGAGTGCCTTCGGGAATTCACATACAGGTGCTGCATGGCTGTCGTCAGCTCGTGTCGTGAGATGTTGGGTTAAGTCCCGCAACGAGCGCAACCCTTTTCCTTATTTGCCAGCGGGTTAAGCCGGGAACTTTAAGGATACTGCCAGTGACAAACTGGAGGAAGGCGGGGACGACGTCAAGTCATCATGGCCCTTACGACCAGGGCTACACACGTGCTACAATGGTAGGTACAGAGGGTTGCTACACAGCGATGTGATGCTAATCTCAAAAAGCCTATCGTAGTCCGGATTGGAGTCTGCAACTCGACTCCATGAAGTCGGAATCGCTAGTAATCGCAGATCAGAATGCTGCGGTGAATACGTTCCCGGGCCTTGTACACACCGCCCGTCACACCATGGGAGTCTATTGCACCAGAAGTAGGTAGCCTAACGTAAGAGGGCGCTTACCACGGTGTGGTCGATGACTGGGGTGAAGTCGTAACAAGGTAGCCGTAGGGGAACCTGCGGCTGGATCACCTCCTTAACTAAAGCACTAAGTGAGAATTCACAGCAAGTTGTTCTTGTGTAGTAAGCTAATAAGCCAAGTAAATAAAACATTACTTTGCAAGGTTACTAGCGAAAATCCTATTTAAAGGATTTTCGGCTCAAGCCTAGCAAAGCGGTGCTTTGCTTTAACGGCTTTCGGGGTCTATAGCTCAGTTGGTTAGAGCACTGCCTTGATAAGGCAGGGGTCATAAGTTCAAGTCTTATTAGACCCACCACTAATCGGGGCCATAGCTCAGTTGGTAGAGCGCCTGCCTTGCACGCAGGAGGTCAGGAGTTCGACTCTCCTTGGCTCCACCATAATTAGCTTAACGTTATAAAGCAGACAGAGTAATTTAGTAAGTATTAAGAGATTACTTCAATCTGTTTTATCAGAAATCACGACCTGACGAAGGTCTGATAATTCAATAACAACATAGAGAAATGAGTCTGGGTTAATTATCAAGTTCCAACGAAGATAATTAACCTTAGTAATCAGCCAATCAGACCCAAAGAAATGATTGGAATAACTGATTACTTAAAAGTAAAGAGAACTGAATCAAGCGTAAACATAGGTGAAGATCGTTACCATTACGAATATAACTCAAATAGAAAAGTGCAGTAAGCACTTGCTTGAAATCTCGAATTATTTCGAGATGCAAAGCAAGTAATGGCTGTCACTCATTTGGCAACAAATGAAGCTATTTAGGGTTGTATAGTCAAGTAATGAAGTGCACATGGTGGATGCCTTGGCAGTCAGAGGCGATGAAAGACGTGACAGCCTGCGAAAAGCGTCGGGGAGGCGGCAATATCCTGTGATCCGGCGATATCTGAATGGGGAAACCCACTTGTCATAAGACAGGTATCGTAAATTTATTTACGAGGCAAACCGGGAGAAGTGAAACATCTCAGTAACCCGAGGAAAAGACATCAATAGAGATTCCCCTAGTAGCGGCGAGCGAACGGGGAGGAGCCGACTGATTATAATTTAGAGGAATGACTTGGAAAGGTCAATCGTAGAGGGTGATAATCCCGTACTCGAAAGGTTATAAGAAGCATATTAAGTAGGGCGGAACACGAGAAATTCTGTCTGAAGATGGGGGGACCATCCTCCAAGGCTAAATACTCCTGACTGACCGATAGTGAACCAGTACCGTGAGGGAAAGGCGAAAAGAACCCCTGTGAGGGGAGTGAAATAGAACCTGAAACCGTGTGCATACAAGCAGTCGGAGCGGACATGTTCCGTGACGGCGTACCTTTTGTATAATGGGTCAGCGACTTATATTCTGTAGCAAGGTTAACCGAATAGGGGAGCCGTAGGGAAACCGAGTCTTAATAGGGCGTCTAGTTGCAGGGTATAGACCCGAAACCGAGTGATCTATCCATGAGCAGGTTGAAAGTGACGTAACAGTTACCGGAGGACCGAACCCACTGTCGTTGAAAAGCCAGGGGATGACTTGTGGATAGGGGTGAAAGGCTAATCAAACTCGGTGATAGCTGGTTCTCCCCGAAAGCTATTTAGGTAGCGCCTCGGACGAACACCATTGGGGGTAGAGCACTGTTTCGGCTAGGGGGTCATCCCGACTTACCAAACCGATGCAAACTCCGAATACCGATGAGTGATATCCGGGAGACAGACGGCGGGTGCTAACGTCCGTCGTCAAGAGGGAAACAACCCAGACCGCCAGCTAAGGCCCCAAATTCCTAGTTAAGTGGGAAACGATGTGGGAAGGCACAGACAGCTAGGAGGTTGGCTTAGAAGCAGCCATCCTTTAAAGAAAGCGTAATAGCTCACTAGTCGAGTCGGCCTGCGCGGAAGATGTAACGGGGCTCAAACTAGGAGCCGAAGCTGCGGATTTAATTGTTTCAATTAAGTGGTAGGGGAGCATTGTGTAAGCCTGTGAAGGTGTGTTGTAAAGCATGCTGGAGGTATCACAAGAGCGAATGCTGACGTGAGTAACGACAAAACGGGTGAAAAGCCCGTTCGCCGGAAGACCAAGGGTTCCAGTCCAACGTTAATCGGGGCTGGGTGAGTCGACCCCTAAGGCGAGGCCGAAAGGCGTAGTCGATGGGAAATCGGTTAATATTCCGATACTTGTTTATGATGCGATGGAGGGACGGAGAAGGTTATGCCAGCTTGGCGATGGTTGTCCAAGTGGAAGGATGTAGTTAGGTTTAGTAGGCAAATCCGCTAGACTATTAATGAGATCTGATAGCAAGCTGTACTTGTACAGCGAAGTGGCAAATACCCTGCTTCCAGGAAAAGCTTCTAAGCGATAGTCATAAAGAAATCGTACCCGAAACCGACACAGGTGGTCAGGTAGAGAATACCAAGGCGCTTGAGAGAACTCTGCTGAAGGAACTAGGCAAAATGGTACCGTAACTTCGGGAGAAGGTACGCTGCCGATGGTGAGTAGTCACGCACTACAAAGCTATTGGCAGTCGCAGATACCAGGCCGCTGCAACTGTTTATTAAAAACACAGCACTCTGCAAACACGAAAGTGGACGTATAGGGTGTGATGCCTGCCCGGTGCTGGAAGGTTAATTGATGGGGTTAGCGTAAGCGAAGCTCTTGATCGAAGCCCCAGTAAACGGCGGCCGTAACTATAACGGTCCTAAGGTAGCGAAATTCCTTGTCGGGTAAGTTCCGACCTGCACGAATGGCATAATGATGGCGGCGCTGTCTCCAGCAGAGACTCAGTGAAATCGAAATCGCAGTGAAGATGCTGTGTACCCGCGGCTAGACGGAAAGACCCCGTGAACCTTTACTACAGCTTTACATTGAACTTTGACCTTACCTGTGTAGGATAGGTGGGAGGCTTTGAAGCAGGCACGCCAGTGTCTGTGGAGCCATCCTTGAAATACCACCCTGGTAATGTTGGGGTTCTAACTCAAGCTTAACAGAGCTGAGGACAATGTATGGTGGGTAGTTTGACTGGGGCGGTCTCCTCCTAAAGAGTAACGGAGGAGTACGAAGGTGCGCTCAGAACGGTCGGAAATCGTTCGAAGAGTATAAAGGCAAAAGCGCGCTTAACTGCGAGACCCACAAGTCGAGCAGATACGAAAGTAGGTCTTAGTGATCCGGTGGTTCTGTATGGAAGGGCCATCGCTCAACGGATAAAAGGTACTCTGGGGATAACAGGCTGATACCGCCCAAGAGTTCATATCGACGGCGGTGTTTGGCACCTCGATGTCGGCTCATCTCATCCTGGGGCTGAAGCAGGTCCCAAGGGTATGGCTGTTCGCCATTTAAAGAGGTACGCGAGCTGGGTTTAGAACGTCGTGAGACAGTTCGGTCCCTATCTACCGTGGGCGTTGGAAATTTGAGAGGATCTGCTCCTAGTACGAGAGGACCAGAGTGGACGAACCTCTGGTGTTTCGGTTGTGACGCCAGTCGCATTGCCGAGTAGCTATGTTCGGATGGGATAACCGCTGAAAGCATCTAAGCGGGAAGCCCACCTTAAGATTAGATTTCCCTAAAGAGCCGTTGTAGACTACGACGTTGATAGGTTGGGTGTGGAAGCATAGTGATATGTGTAGCTAACCAATACTAATTGCTCGTTTGGCTTGACTATACAACGCCTAAATGGCTTTGTAGGTAATAACGATTATCACCTCGCTTGATATAGCTCATACTTTACTTTTATTAAACATATTCATTTCTCTATCCCCCTTTGCTGACGATAATAGCTTGGAGGTCCCACCTGATCCCTTCCCGAACTCAGAAGTGAAACTCCAATGCGCCAATGGTAGTGTGGTTCGCCCATGTGAGAGTAGGTCATCGTCAGCTCCCTAT
>NZ_JBIQEC010000048.1:0-4996 GCF_045370505.1 Moraxella sp. 179-F 1C4 NHS
GGTTTCCAGAGTCACTGACAACATCTTGGATGACATCACCGCTTGGCAGAACCGGCCACTGAGCAGCGTCTATCCTATCGTCTACTTAGACTGCATTGTCGTCAAAGTTCGTCAGGACAAGCAGATCATCAACAAAGCTATCTATCTGGCCTTAGGCGTTGCTCTTGATGGTAAAAAAGAGCTGCTTGGCATGTGGCTATCAGAGAACGAGGGCGCTAAATTCTGGCTTGGTGTTCTCACTGAGCTACAAAACCGCGGGGTTCAAGATATTCTTATTGCCTGTGTAGACGGCCTAAAAGGCTTCCCTGATGCCATTAATACGGTCTACCCTAACGCTCAGGTTCAGCTGTGTATCGTGCATATGGTGCGCTATTCGATGAAGTTCGTACCTTGGACGGACAAGAAGGCCGTAGCAGCTGATTTAAAGGCCATCTACGGTGCTGATACGCTTGAGATGGCAGAGGCCAACCTTGAGCACTTTGATGAAGTATGGGGCAAAGAGTACCCGCATGTCATCAAGTCTTGGCGCAATAACTGGGAGGGCTTAACGGTGTTCTTTGGTTATCCTAAAGACATCAGAAGAGTGATCTATACCACCAATGCGATAGAGTCGCTAAACAGCGTGATTCGGACAGCGGTGAATAAGCGTAAGGTGTTCCCATCTGATCAGGCAGCATTCAAGGTAGTATATCTGGCAACCCAGCAGGCATCCAAAAAGTGGTCGATGCCAATCCGTGCCTGCTGCCATCATCAGCACGCGCGGTTTTTGCATCGTTGGCTCACTCATCTTATTATCCTTGATCAATCCAATCTAGGTGAGGTGGGGATTAGAAAACCCCGTATGACTGACCGTTTATCGGAAAAAACAATCACCATAAAAATGGCAAAATCATAGCATTTTTTTTAAACCTTTAAAAGATAAAAGGTTATTTTATAAAAAAACCCTTGAATCACTGTTCAAGGGTTTTTGATAACTTTGTTGCGTGCTTAACTTATTTTAATGGCTCACCTAAAATCACACCGCCGTCTTTTTTGGTAATCATCACCGTCGCTGAACGCGGTGTAGTACCACCAGCAATCGCGCCCCATGTGACCCCTGGTTGATCTTCGCCTGGATGTTGGATATTGATGAACAGCGTTTTAAAGTCTGGGGTTAAGGTGATACCTGTTACTTCACAACCTTTTGGACCCACAAAGAAGCGTTTGATGTTTTGCTCATTGGCTTGCATACCGACGCGAGTTTTGATACCCGCTGATGTGGTTACTTCTTTACCATCATTGACTTTACCTGGCAGCGCAGCTAGTAGCATACAGTTGGTTCTGCTAGTGTAAGCACCGTCATCGGTTTGAATCCACAATACGCCACGTGGGTCAAAGTATAGACCATCTGGAGAAGACAAATCGTTATTGGCATTTAAACCAGACAGATTTTCTGCGGTTAAGTCATTTGGCGCTGCAAATAGGTAGATATCCCAGTTAAAGCTGGTAGCTGTATGGTCGTTATTTTTTTCAGCCCAACGAATGATATGACCGTTGCGATTACCCTTGTCACCAGCGTAGTTACGTGGGTTAGCAGCATTCATGCCATGTTTTGTAGGTGTACGGTTTGAGTTATTGGTCAGTGTTACATACACTTCACCCGTTACTGGGCTTACTGATACCCATTCTGGACGGTCCATTTTGGTTGCCCCCAATGCATCACCCGCTAAGCGCGCATGGATTAAAACATCGGCTTGGTCAGCAAAGGCATATTTTGCATTGGCATTGGTTAATGCACCTTGACCATGTGTTAGCGCTTTCCATTCACCTGTACCATCATCTTTAAATACTGCAACGTACAAAGTACCTTTGTCTAAGTATTTATCACCTGCTTTTAGACCACCACCGATATCAGCGTTTGACCATTTTGCGTCTGAGACAAATTTATAGATATATTCGCCACGCGCATCGTCACCCATATACATCACAACTGGTTTGCCTTCAACGACAGGTGCATAGGCACAGTTTTCATGCGCAAAACGACCTAGCGCCGTGCGTTTAACTGCCATTGCTGACTGATTAAATGGATCAATTTCAACGATATAACCAAAGGTGTTAAATGCGTTTCGATAGTCTTCTAATGCGCTTGCGCCTGTGGCTGCACTGTTCCAACGTGCAAATTCATCGGTAAATTTTTCATCAGCTTTAGCTGGGGTATGCCATCGGTAACCACCGCCTGTACCATTTTCTGGTAAACCATAACGCACACGAGAACTATCTTCTTTTGCACTAATAATGGCTTTGTCTGCACCACGGGCAAAGA
This sequence comes from Moraxella sp. 179-F 1C4 NHS, assembly GCF_045370505.1. Taxonomy (NCBI): domain Bacteria; kingdom Pseudomonadati; phylum Pseudomonadota; class Gammaproteobacteria; order Moraxellales; family Moraxellaceae; genus Moraxella; species Moraxella sp. 179-F 1C4 NHS. Next base: position 2,303 of record NZ_JBIQEC010000048.1, read on the forward strand.
CGTTTAAGAAGTTTTCTTCGGTAGTTAAGTAAGTACCCCAAGGTGAAAGACCTGCACCACATTGGTTGTTGATACCGCGGGTTTTGGTACCTGTTGGGTCATACTTGGTTTTTAACATATCTGACCCAGCAGCTGGACCCGAAATTTTAATTTCTGAGGCACTGGTATAGCGTTTATTGAATTTTGAATCTTTAACCATTTCATAGCCGATACCATTGGCGCGGCGCTTCATCTCAACAACACTTACACCATGGGCGTAGCACTCACGACGTACGTCAGTTGCCTTACGGATATTTTTGAAAATAGCTGGCGCAGTGGTATCTGGATTTGGTGTTGAAAAAGGACCTGCAGGGTTGATGGTTTCATTGGTATATTCATGATTCATGACCAATAAAGCATTGTTTGACGACTTTGGATCATATTTTTCGCCGTTTTTACCAAAGAACCACATACCGTCATGATTATCACCCATACGATATTGGAAAGATTCACCCGTTTGTTCACGGTTATCCTTCCAATCTTCGATACCGCTCATAAAAGGTGTACCAACGTGTAAGATAGCCTCAGCATTGTAGCCGTCAGCAACCACCATCTCATTACCTGTATAATGAGCCACAGCAGTGAAGTTTAATTGTTTTGGTGTTTTTAAATCGCCAGTAGCGGGTACAGCAGGGCTTGTACCATTACCCGTTGAACCTGTATTACTATCGTTATCGCTACCACAGCCTACGAGCGGCAATGTGCCAAAAAACGCTGCTGCAGTCAGACCTGTACCACCTTTCAACATGGTGCGACGGCTCATACGTTTGGCAACAATTTGGCTAAATTCTGGATTTTTTGATGTGTTAGAGTCTTCTACGAAGTCATGATCAAAATGGTTATGTTGGGTCATGGCGATACCTCCTCAGGCTAATAATTGATAAATTTATGAAATAAGTTAGTAAGCTGTTAGACACACTTATAAAATTATGGAAAAAGAGTAGCAAGATTATGTGACAAATTATTGAACGTTATATGACAGGTTGATTAAATCCTTCATAATTAATACAGTTTGCCATACGAATTATAGGGTTTTAACGACTTAGCTATCTGATAAAAATAATAGAGAACACATCATGAACTATATCGGCTGCTCAGGGTTTTACGAGCATACCCATGCAGGTTGGCAAAATAAATGAACCGGTTTGTTATTTCAGTTACCGTCGTTCTTCAAATACAGTGATGAAAATCTGCAAAAAGTGTTATGAACAATAGACCGTCGATTTGTGAATGAGGTGGAATTTCGTCTTGTGCGCTGATGATGTGATGAGGTTAAAATTGCACTTAAAGAAGCCAATATTGTGATAGCTGGGGTGACGACTCTGCTTAAAAGCGTGGATAAATCCCTGATGATGTTTTTATCAACAATGACGACACATTATATTATGGGCTACATGCCATGCCAAAAATGTTTAAATTGGGATATAGCGAAGATGAACAGACAGCTTTGGCTAAAAAGTTTGAAGATTTTAAAGGGCAAAGGTATGTGTTTTTTAACAATACCTTTGGTATTACAAGTATTAAAAATGCATTATTTTTGCATCAGTTATTAAATAATCAAACTAGAAAGAGGATAACAATATTCATAAAGTTATCCTCTTTTTAATGTAAATTAGTTTAATTAATTTGAGTTTCAATAAACGCAATAAAATCCTCTGCGATATGCGTGCCGCATTGGTCGTCAATCTCACGCACGCAGGTGGGGCTAGTCACGTTAATCTCTGTCACTTTGCCACCAATCACATCGAGTCCGACAAAGTACAAGCCTTTTTGCAGTAGCACAGGCGCCACTTGCTCAGCAACTTGGCGCTCTTGCGCTGACAATGGCATGGCGACACCACGACCACCTGCGGCTAGATTACCGCGCGTTTCGCCTTGGCTTGGGATACGCGCCAAGCAATAATCCACGGGCTTACCACCGACAATTAAAATGCGTTTATCGCCGTCCTTGATTTCGGGCAAGTATTTTTGCGCCATCACAGGCAAGCTTTCAAGCTGGGTTAGCATTTCAAGGGTTGAGCCAATATTAGGGCTATCGGCGGTCAGTCGAAAAATACCCATTCCCCCCATACCATCAAGCGGTTTGACGATGACATCTTGGTGGGTTTTGATAAAATCACGGATATGGGTTTGTTTGTTGGTCACAATCGTCGGTGTCATCAGCTCAGGGAATTGTGTCGCAAACAGTTTTTCGTTACAGTCACGTACGCTTTCTGGGTTGTTGACCACCAATACACCTGCTCGCTGAGCATATTCTAGCAAGTACAGGCTATACAAAAACTGCATATCAAACGGGGGGTCTTTACGCATCAAGATGACGTCAAATGCGCTAGCAGGCTGCGTGGTTTTTTCCCCCAGTTCATAAAAACGTGCAGGGTCTTTCAACGTTTTGAGCGATTGGCTATCAATTTGCAATGCGCCATTATCGAGCCACAAATCGTGAATTTGGCAATAATGCGCCGTGTGACCACGATCTGCAATCGCCCACAGCATCGCGAGCGTGGTGTCTTTTTTGTAGTTAATGGTGTGGATATCGTCCATGACGATCAGAAAATTCAATGGTTTCATTTAGTATCCTTATTAGGCTGTGTCCCCAATTCAAAAACGAGATAAAAAGTGCCAAAATATGCCTAAATCTATAGCATTTAGAATAGG
>NZ_JBIQEC010000049.1:0-4761 GCF_045370505.1 Moraxella sp. 179-F 1C4 NHS
ACAGCCAAACAGCTACGAGCCAAGCTTGATGAATTAGGTGTTGATTTTGGCTATGTCTGCTGTGATAACTGGGATAGTTTTTTAACCGCCTTTGATTTTGATTTTAAAAAGGTAGGTAAACACCATACGGTTGATATTGAAGGGAACAACAATTGTTTTAGGCAAAGGCTTAGGCGAGTCTTTCGAAAGACAAGCTGTTTCTCGAAAAAGCTAGCAAATCATTTTAAAGCGTTTAATTTACTGTTCCACTATGTCAATTATGGCTGGGTATAGTGAGCATACTTTTTATACCACAGCCAAAAAACGTATTGAATCACGGACTATATCGAATAAAGAAACCTAGAATATATTTTTCCAACTTTACGGTTATAATCAGATTAACCTTCTTACTCGACTCGTGATATGACCAGACTCTCCACTACGATTTGTGCGATGACCTTTCAAGGCAATGCCAGCAACCGCTTGCAGCAAGATGCATTTTTCTTTGTCGATGATTATTACCAAGAAGCGATTGGTATCACACCTGTGCATCGATGTGATGACGCCTTTTGTGTTGCGGTATCCGATGGTGTAGCAGAATCTAATCTATCGCAATATGCTAGCCTTAAGACAGTTAAAACAGTCAAACAACTGTGGCAAAACTATTTAGACAATTCAAATCAATCGGCTGTCATGGATATCTCAAAGATTTATGAAAAAGTCGCAACCCTACCAAAACGCTTTTATGGCGCGTCCGCGACGCTTGCCCTAGTCTATCGACCACTTGCTAAAGCCAGTGAAACCAATCCGCCCATCGTTATCAAACATATCGGTGACAGTCGGGTTTATCATTTTTCAGCTATGACAAAAACATGGCGATGTATCACCCGTGACCATAATCTACTCAATCAATTGATTGATGAAAAAGCGGAAAATGAAAATCGCCAAGCCGACTTTGGCGAATATAACCAAGACGGTATGGCAAGTCCTATGTATGCATTAACCGATTGTTTGATTGCCGATAGTGACTTAGACAACAATCCAATGCCTACTTTTGACAGTCAAACGTTAAAGGTCTCATCAGATGATTGCTTAGTGGTATGTACCGATGGCGTACATGACTTAGTGCCTTGCGATAAATGGCAAAGTATCGATAAGCATACTAATTTACAAGCATGGCTTAAACAGTTAAGCAAACAGATTTATGCCTCTGAAGGTCGTGCGTATGATAATGCAACCGCAATTTTAGTAAGGTTTGATGAGCATTAAAGAAAAAAGGCGTGTGTGAAATGGAAAATAATTCATCAGTACTTGATAGTGACATTGTAAAAGTCGATAAATATGAACCACATAAAATTGCCAATGGCAAAAATGAAGTCACTTTTTTTGTGGCGAGTGATGAGGTTGATTTGGCAGATTTGCAACGCTATCGGATACAGGCGCAAACGGATTATTTGATTGCGATTAATGGCACTGGTAAAGATTATGATTGCCTAAAACTTGCGGATAATGTCATCTTGTGTTCACTAAATGAAGTGCCTTTAGTTATGCAAGCATTTCAACGACTACATAGCGGTAGTGGCATCATTGGTATGAGTTGGGACGAAGTAAAATGGGCAATTTCTGGTAACAAAAATATTGAATTTTTACATGGTGTAGCAGGTGGTGAAAATTGCGTGGCTTTAGCATGTGAACAGTTTATCTCAAAACTACAGAGACTATCATCCAACTATCCGATTAAAAACGTGATGATTAATATGTTTGCGGATATTAGTTTTGGTTGTGAGCAGCAAGATTTTATTATCCAACAAATAGATAAAAATTTAATGGTTAATGATGCGACTACATTTTATCAGTTAAGTTTCTTTCATGAGTTTGATTACTGGAAAAAAGGTGAGCAGGGTTGTTGTATCTGTATGTTTTTGGTTTATGCCGATAAAGAAGATGATATTGAGCCAGTTATTATAGAAGACGATATACCGATGAAAACCACTAATCCAACTCAAAGAGCAGGCAACTCAATTAAATAGTATCTCAGACGACAACAGCAAAGGAATAAAAATGGATAATACAACCAAGTTAACCCATTTTGCCGAACACCTTAAACAAGCTGATGGCTTACTCATCACCGCAGGCGCAGGGATGGGCGTGGATTCAGGTTTACCTGACTTTCGGGGCGATCAAGGCTTTTGGAAAGCCTATCCACCGCTCAAGCATCTGGGCAAAAGCTTTGTCGATATGGCGACGCCAGAACTGTTCCACACCGATCCAAAATTGGCTTGGGGGTTTTATGGTCTCAGGCTCAATGCATATCGAGCGGTAGAACCGCATCAAGGTTTTCATCTACTTAAAAAATGGTCAGAAACATTACTCAATCTTAAAAACGGCTCATTTGTGTTTACCAGTAACGTGGATGGTGAATTTCAAAAAGTTGGATTTCAGGATGATCAAGTATTTGAATGTCATGGCTCTATTCATTGGTTACAGTGCCTAGAAAATTGCACGCAAGCTATTTGGTCGGCCGATAATTCCAAACCTGTGGTCGATAAGAAATATTGTCAGCTAATCAATGATTTTCCAACTTGTCCCCACTGCGGCGGTATGGCTCGTCCTAATATTTTGATGTTTGGCGACTGGCATTGGCAATCGCAGATGCAAGACGAAAAAGAGCGAAAGTTAATAGCTTGGCTAAAGCAAGTGAAAAATTTAGCCATTATTGAATTGGGAGCAGGGACAGCTGTACCGAGCGTGCGAAATTTTGGTGAGCGATTGGTCCAGCATTCAATCAACGAATCAGTGAGCTTATTGCGTGTTAATTTGCGAGAACCGCAAGTGCTTGATAAGAGTAATTGTTTTGGGGTGAGTGTGGGGGCGTTAAATAGTTTAATGTTGCTAAATGACGTGATAGAATAAAAACTAGAATTTTGTTTAAAAATGAAATTTTTTAAGTCTAAATATTATTTAACTTAGGAGTAAGTAATGGATAAAAATTGGCTTTTAGATTTTTCTGGTTGTGATGGTGGTACGATTGGTTCACCTAGCAATCGGTCAATTTGGATTTGTGGTATTGAATGGGGCGGTGGTATAGATGCTAAAGGTTTAAAAAACTATATCAATCAAAAATGGGATGGTTCTGATAATTTCGGTTACGATAGAAATGGGGTTTTAGACTACTATCCTTATAATATGGTGACTTATAAACTACTTGCAGTAATGCAAGATTATGATCTAAATAATTATAAAAAGTTTGTAGAAATAGAAATGCCATTTTTAGAAAATGGAAATTCTTCATATTTTAAAATGAATCTTTATCCAATAGCTTTCAAAAAGACAAATGCTAACCTTTGGACGAATGAAATTGCAGAAGTCAGTGGCTTTAAAACTAAAAATGATTATTTGCAATGGTGTAAAGAAAATCGTTTTCCAGTCATACAACGTTGGGTTCAAAAATACGATCCTAAACTTATTATCTGTTTTGGTAAAACCTACGCCCATAAATTTAATCTAGCTTTTTCTGATAATGAAACTGACTTTAATACAGAAGAAGTTGGTAACTTAATATTGCAATGGAAAAAAAATGATAACGGAACAATTATTGCGGTTTTACCATTTCCAAATGCACCAAATAAGGGACTAAAAAGTCATTCTGATATTGAAGCAATGGGTAAAAGATTAGCTCAATTTATCGAATAATTTTAAAGCTTTTAAGAAACAATTGTGCCTAAAACCTACGCCATTGGCGACATCCATGGCTGCAACCAACAGCTCATCGCCTTTTGTATTAGAAGGCAAATAAAATGAATATCATGGAAAAAACCCGTGGCGAACGCTTGATTTTACTGTATCAACATTTACCCAAAGGCAAAAAAAATGCCAAAACCCTAAGCGAGCTATTAACCAGGTTTAACCCCACAGGCGACAAAGCCAAAAGCCGTGCCAAACTCCTAGAGCAAGACTTGCTTTCATTGTATTCACTGTTTGGCGATAACTCTATTTGTCGTATGCCAGCATGGGAAGAAGGGTCAATCGCAGGTAAAACCCCAAAATACTACCTTCACCCCAACTTTACCCTAGATAGCTTTGACAATGAAAACCTATTTTTTTGGGAAATGCTTGATAAATTCACTGCCAACTACTTACCTAAAAATATTCATAATACATTAACTGCCAAGATCGCTAACGTCAAAAATCATCAAAATCTGCAATATCAAATTAGTCAGCTTGGGCAATGGAAAAACCACCTATTTACGATACCAAGTTTATTGCAAGCGCCTAAATATGACGAGCATATTCTAAAAACTATTCATCAAGCGATCATCGATGGTAAAAGATTAAAAATAAGTTATCTAGCAAAATGGGCAAATGAGCCTGTTACACGGTGGATTTATCCAAGAGGATTGATATTTATCGATAATATGATTTACCTAACTGCTTTTTACAAAGTAGAGGAAAGTATATCGACGCCTAAAAAAGTCTATTTAGATGCTAACCGCAATTACGCCATCATACGCATCAAATCAGTACAGATTTTAGAAGAGCCAATACCCAATTGGGTGAATGATTTAAGTTTGGAAGAATTAAGTCGAAAGGGCATGCTTGAAACCCATTTAACGCAACGAGGAAAGCCAATTATATTAAGGCTTAAAATTAATCATATTGCTGCCCAACATCTGACCGAGCGACCACTGTCAAACGATCAGACGTTAGAACCTGTTCACAATCTTTTCAATAATAAAGTGATAAAAGCGAGATTGGTAAATTGAAGGCTGGTATTTAAATGAC
>NZ_JBIQEC010000004.1:0-184648 GCF_045370505.1 Moraxella sp. 179-F 1C4 NHS
ATTTCATTGCCATTCTTTGTTTTTTTTCGGTTTGGTGGTATGCCTCGAGCAAAGGGGCTGTTTCGTGCAAAGGTCTCTAGTATATTATTTAGCAGGCGTAGGTAGCGAGTAGCTAAACTTAACTAGTCTTGATTAGTTAAGCAACTACCTTAAAAACCTACCATTAATAGTGTTAAAGGAAGTTATAATATGTCAGTTCGTGAACAAGGCATTGTAAAATGGTTTAATGATTCAAAAGGTTTTGGATTTATTCAACGTAACAGCGGTGAAGATATTTTCGTTCATTTCCGCGCGATTCAAGGTGACGGCTACCGTTCACTTCAAGATGGTCAAAAAGTTGAATTCATCGTGGTTGAAGGTCAAAAAGGTCTTCAAGCTGAAGAAGTTACCAAAGTCGAATAAGTTAAGCCAAAAAGGGGTTAAAGTGTTATTTTTGACCTTTTTGCAAACCAAGTTGATGTCATTAACTTGGTTTTTGTTGTTTCTCATAGCCAATGATTGATTGGTCAAAATAGGTTAAATCTCTGTGTTTCAAACTTTCTCACAATTACCCCTTCATCCAGCGCTCAAACAAGCGATTGATCAATTAGGCTATCAAACGCTAACCCCTATCCAAGCGCAGATATTGCCCAATACACTCGCTGGGCAAGATGCCATTGGGCAGGCACAAACAGGTACAGGTAAGACAGCAACGTTTTTACTCACCATCATCAATGAATTGCTGAATAATCCTCTAAACCCTGAGATTGATGGCGATCGTTTTTTGGGTGAAACCCGTGCACTGGTGTTGGCGCCAACTCGAGAACTGGCTCAACAAATTTATCAAGATTGCCTTGAGCTCACCAAGTTTACCAAACTGCATACTGTTTGTTTACTCGGTGGCACAGACTATGACACGCAGTCAAAGCAGCTACATCAAAAGTTTGTCGATATTATCATCGCCACCCCAGGTCGTTTAATTGATTTTTGCTTTCAGCACCATGTGTATCTCGATCGTCTTGAAATTTTGGTGTTAGATGAAGCAGATAGAATGCTAGATATGGGGTTTATACCTGATATCAAACGGTTGATTCGTATGATGCCCGCCAATACACATCGGCAAACCCTGCTTTTCTCCGCTACTTTTAACCAAGATGTGATGAATTTGGCTTATCGCTGGTTATATCAGCCGATTTTTGTAGAAATTGCGCCCGAACAAAAAACCAGTCAAAACATCGAGCAGCTGTTTTTTACCTTGATGGAATCGGATAAACTGGCGGCGTTACAGCAAATTATTGAAAAAATTTCTCCCAAGAAAATGATTGTCTTTGCCAATCGTAAAGACCAAGTCAAACGCCTGTATGACAAACTTAATCGTCAGTATAAAGTAGTGATATTGTCAGGGGATGTCATCCAAGCAAAACGCGAGAAATATTTGGCACAATTTCGTCAAGGCGATGCCAATATTTTAGTGGCGACTGATGTCGCAGGGCGAGGTATTCATGTGGATGATGTGGCTTGTGTGATCAATTATACCTTGCCAGACAGTCCTGATGATTATGTTCATCGTATCGGTCGTACAGGTCGGGCAGGTAATAAAGGCATGAGTATTAGCTTTATCAGTGAAAACGACGGGTTTAATTTGCCGGCTATCGAGCAATATTTGGATGAAACTATCAAAATGCAGCAATGGTCGAATGACACCCGTTTTTTAGAGGATTAAATTTTTTAATTGATAAAACATCAAGGGCGCTATCAATCAATAGCGCCCTTTTTACGTTAAAACATAGTGAAAATAAATTTATAATCTAACGATATCGACTTTAGCAAGGCCGTTTGAAAGATTAGCAATTCTGCTAAAAGCACCTTTTGACAAATCTAGCGTACGGCCATATTTGCCGAACCCACCTGTGTCAGTCACGCGTACAACCACACTTTTACCATTGGCTTTGTTAGTGACTTTAAGTAGGCTACCTAATTTGTGCACGTTGCTGGCGGCAGTCAGTGCATTTTGATTGAATTTCTCGCCAGATGCAGTGGTGCGACCATGATGCTTGCCACCATACCATGAAACAACATCAGCATTAGCTTGCTGGGTGGCTAAAGTAGTAACAAACAAACTGGCAATGATATATTTCATCGGATGTTCCTTTTATCAATTAAAGCGGTCAATAATCTGACTGCTTAAAGGTATCAAGGGGCATTTCCCGTGATTTACATAGTAAAAACAAAGTAATATTGTTTAATATCACTTAAGCGGTGTGTATTCTAATTACAAAGTTATGTTATTTCAAATATTTTATTGTAAACAAAATCTTTAATATCGGATGTGTTTTGCTAAACATATAAATTGTGTAACTATATCAGCTAGTTTTTCTAACCTGTTGATTTTGTGTAAAAATGATTTCTTAAGTAGCTAATCGGCTAAAAAAAATGCAAAAAAAAGAGAATGCAAGTTATTGCATTCTCTTTTTTATATATGGTGGAGATGGCGGGAGTTGAACCCGCGTCCGCCAGCACTACGCCCATGACTCTACATGTTTAGATTCTGTCTATGGCTTTAATGGTAGGCGAACCGACAGTCAGGATGCCAACCACGAGCCTCTTAAGTTTTGCTCAAATTGGCGAGACAACAATTTAAGCTATCCATCGTGCGTTCGCTTCAAGGAGAGCAACCAGACCAATGGCAATCTGTGCCGTCCCAAGCAGCCCTTAGGCTGCTAGAGCGTAAGTTTCGTCGTTTGCGACTAGTTTAAAATGTATATTTTATTTACGAGTGGACATACTCACTCGACATGCATCATTGAGTTTCATTACCAGCGTCGAAGCCAGAACATCCCCAAATGAATTGTGAATTATATAAGGTTAGTGGCTTAAAATACAAGGCTAAACGTCATAATAGTCAGATAAATTACTAAAAACACACACAGACCCCAAAACCGTTCAGATTATTGTCATGTATTTGACGTATTGAGCTGATAAGCTGAGGGGTTAAAGTAAGTAAAATTTTTTTGATATATTTTTAGTCAAAGAAACAATAGGCTGGGTAACTTAGAATAGGTAAGTTAGACTGAGTCATTGAATAAGCTAATCAGGTAATTAATGAATGGCAGGTAGCTGAATGGCAAGTAGCAAAAAAAATTCGCCAAGCATCATACGGATGTCGCAAAATCAGCTCAAACGCCAGCGTGAATGGGTGTATCTGGTACATTTTTTAGCCATGCTGCATTTACATCCTGCCAAAACCATCTCGGGTACGGATGATGGTAATGAGCCTGATTTTACCTGTATTTTTTATTGTGACAAAGGTGAATATAAAATTGGTATCGAATTAACCACTTTGCCAAGACTACGCGATAGACTCGGTAATGACAATTTAATGCTAAAACGTTGGTACTGGCAGTCGCTGCTACAGGTGTCAACCAAATTGACACCAACGCGGTTTAATGGTAAAGGTGAGATAGTAGGTGTCAAAGCTAATTGGGCCAATTGGGTCAATTGGCAAAAGATTGATAACCGTAACATTTCGAGTATATCGCAGCAATTTATCGAGCCATCGAGTGATTTACCACATCCTACGCTCAGTAGTAAATTACAAAACGGTATTGCCAAAACCATGCGTTGGTTACCCAGTGCGTTTTTTACCGATATGGCAGATGAAAACGAAGATTTACCAATTGATTCCTACATCAATCAAAGTGATATTGATGCGGTGATGAGCAAAAAAGCGCATAAAGTCCAAGCGTACCACAAAAAAAGAGCGTTGGATGAAGTGTGGTTGTTGATTCATACCAATGAACAGCAAGAAAAGGGCGTATTAACTTTTGACCCAAGTGAAGCATTGCATCACGGTAGTGAGTTTGATCGAGTGTTTTTAACCTTATATCCCACCACGACACTGCTACAAGTTGCTAAATAAAAAAGGCTAAATCTACATTTAGCCTTTTTTATACTGAAAAATTTCATTTAATCATCAAGTTGTTCCATGACATCATCAGTAAAGTTGACGTTGGTATAGACTTCTTGTACATCGTCCAAATCTTCTAGCATATCAATCATTTTCATGATTTTTTTAGCGTCTTCGACATCAGTGACATCTGCCATGGTTGAAGGGGACATGGTCACTTCTGCGTTGTCGGATTTTAAACCGGCTTTTTCTAAGGCATCCATCACGTCACCGAAATTCTCTGGCTCAGTGACCACTGTGATGCTATCACCGTTATTTTCAATATCGGTTGCCCCTGCTTCAAGCGCGACTTCCATGATGGTGTCTTCTAGCGAAACATCATCAAAGGTAATTTCACCGCGTTTGCTAAACATATAAGCCACTGAGCCTGATGTACCCAAGTTGCCACCATTTTTGCTAAAAGCGTGACGCACTTCGCCAACAGTACGGTTGAGGTTATCCGTCATGGTCTCGACAATCACCGCAACACCGCCCAAGCCATAGCCTTCATAGGTGATTTCTTGCATGTTGTCATTGTCACCGCCGCCTGCACCACGTTCAATCGCTCGTTTTACCGTGTCTTTGGTCATATTAACTGAGTTGGCTTTTTCCACCGCCGCACGCAAACGTGGGTTACTTGCTGGGTCTGGGTCGCCTTGTTTGGCAGCGGAGACCAGCTCACGAATGATTTTGGTAAAGACTTTACCTTTTGCCGCATCTTGTTTGGCTTTACGGTGTTTGATGTTTGCCCACTTGGAATGTCCGGCCATGAGTGTATCCTTTATCTAACTATCTAACGTAACAATCTAATTTTCAAAATTTTGCGTGCGCTATTATAAACGAGCAACCCGGATTTTTGATAGGGGGTTGCACTTATGTCATCGCAGGAAATGTTATTGAAAGTTAAAATCAAACCTAAAGGCGAGGCGAGTCGTCAGGTCGTGGCAATGTCGGCAAATCAATATAGCGGTGTATCAACTCACTTAAATCAATTTTTACCTTTAAATTCACCAAGTTCCAATACTGTCCAGAAATGGTTCGATCAAGCATCATGGTAAGTGGGGCAGGTTGAAAGCTTTGCCAGTATTTAAGCGACTCTTTTGCTTTGGCAATCGCTTGAAAATGGGTTTGGCTGGTGGCAAAGTCATAAGGCGCGTGTTTGGATAAATCAAACAACTGGGTAAAACCATACGGGGTTAAACCAATCTGCAACCAATCGTTATAAAAGTCTGTGGGCAGTGGTTCATCATTGTCTTTTTTGATGCCAATGCTGACCAAATCTTGCTCAAGCGCTGTCACATCACCGCTTAAGCAGTGGATAGCAAAGCGTTTGAATAACGCAACTTCGTCATGACTGTAAGATTTGATACCACCAAAGTCATAGGCAATGACCGAGCCATCAGGGCGAAACGCAAAGTTACCTGGATGAGGGTCACAATGCAGACGGTACAGTTTGAACAATTGACCGGCACTAAAATCAAATAAGCGAGTGGCGATTTTTTGCTTGATGTCATTGTCCCAAGTCGCAGCCACTTCAAGCTTTTCACCCAGTTCTTGTGATAGGGTTAAAATCCGTTTGGTCGAATGGCTATGAAAAACTTTGGGAATAATTAGCCCATCATCCTCACTGTGAAAACTGCCAAAAATTGCTAAATTATGGGCTTCTTTGCTGTAGTCAAGCTCGTCATACAGGCTATCACGGATTTCTGCAAAAATTTTATCTTGCAAGGTTTTATCCATATTAAGCACGCCCGTTATCTTAAGCGCCAAGCGAACGTGTTTTAAGTCACTGTCGATGCTGGTATCAACATCGGGGTATTGCACTTTGACTACGACCGCTTCACCGGTTGGCAACACCGCTTTATGGACTTGACCGATAGAGGCTGCCGCAAAAGGTGATTGCTCAAACTGGGCAAACAACGCCTCAATCGGTTGCCCCAATTCTTTTTCCACCTGCTGTTTGATGACGGCAAACGGCATGGGCGGCGCGTCTTTTTGTAATTTCTCCAGCGCTTTTGAGACTTCAGGCGGAAACACATCTTTATACTGCGAGGCAATTTGACCGACTTTCATCACCGCACCTTTCATTTCGCCTAAGGTGTCGGCGATTTGCAGCCCCACGGTTTGCAGCATTTCGCTACGGGCTGTGAGTTTATCTTCTTCAGAGCCTGCAAAAGACTTAATAGAATTTTTAGCTGCTTTCCCTGCGATACTGGCAGTCATACCGGCAAGTTTTAAAAAACGTTTTTTTGATGACATAGTGGTTGTCTTATAGCAGAATTTTTTAATTAATTTATCAGTGAAACTATCAGGTAAATTATCAAGTTTTAAGTATTGAGATTAGCAGAAAATGGCTATTTTTGCTATGTACCGTGCTGAAATTTAGCGAATTTTGTGCATAGCTCGGTATAAAAAACTTGGCATAAAAAAAGGCGCCACGATGACACCTTTTTTATCCAAATCATTAAAAATTATTGTAAAAATAAGCGATAGCCTAAGTTATCGGTGAGGTTTTCGCACTCATAGCCAATGTCTTGCAGTTTGGCAAGTAATTGGTCGGCGGTTTGCTCGCCCATTTGAATGCCCGCTAAGATACGCCCTTCAGCCGCCCCATGATTGCGATAGTGGAATAAAGAAATGTTAAACTGTGAGCCCAATTTTTCAAGGAAGTTGAGGAGCGCGCCAGGACGCTCGGGAAATTCAATGCGAAATAATTGCTCGTCTTTTAATCCCGCGTGCCCGCCGATTAAATAGCGAATATGGGTCTTGGCAACTTCATCATCGGTCAAATCAATCGCGGCATCATCGGCTTCATTGAGTAACTGGTGGATTGCTTTGCGCTCTTTTTCCCCTTCTTTGAGGGCGATACCGACAAAAATATTGGCAGCGTGATGGGCGTAGTTGGGGTTGGTGTTGATGCGGTAGTTAAATTCGGTGATGTTGCGACCTTTGAGCGAGCGGCAAAAATCCAAAAAGGCGCCTGTGCGCTCAGGAATGGTCACCCCAAAAATCGCTTCTTTTTTCTCACCAATTTCGGTACGTTCAGCGATATAGCGTAAGCGGTCAAAATTCATGTTGGCACCACATAAAATCGCCACGCAGTTTTTGCCCTGTAGATTATGATCTTCGATGTATTTTTTCATACCCGCGACCGCCAACGCGCCCGCAGGCTCAACGATGGTGCGGGTTTCATCATACACGTCTTTAATCGCCGCACACACTTCATCATTGCTACAAGTGACCACATCAGGCTCGACCACGGGACCTGAGTTATCGCTTTTTGGCATACGGCAGACGTCAAACGGTATTTCACCCAGCTGCGCGACTGCCACACCATCGACAAACAACCCCACTTGGGGTAAGCGCTTGCGTTCATTGGTGGCTAAGGCGATTTTGAGACACGCTGCTTCTTCTGGCTCGACCGCCACGACTTTGACATGCGGTGCGACTTCCCCCAAAAACGCCGAGACACCTGAAATTAAGCCACCGCCACCAACCGCAACAAACACATATTCCATTTTACGCCATTGTTGTACCAGCTCCATGGCAATGGTACCTTGACCTGCGATGACCAATTCATCGTCATACGGCGGGATAAAGGTCAAGCCATCGGTTTGGGCGCGTTCAATGGCATAGCGGTTAGATTCATCAAAACTATCGCCATATAGCACCACATTACCGCCCAAGGACTTGACGGCACTGACTTTGATATCGGGGGTGGTGGTCGGCATCACGATAATGTTATTGAGTCCCAAGCGGCTAGCCGAGAAGGCGACACCTTGCGCGTGGTTGCCGGCAGAGGCACAAATCACGCCTTTGGCTTTGTCTGCTTCGCTTAACTGGCTAATTCGATTGTAGGCACCCCGCAGCTTAAAAGAAAACACTGGCTGAAAATCTTCACGTTTAAAACGAATATCGTTGTTAAACCGTTCACTGAGTTTTTTGGCGGGTTCAAGCGGCGTTTGAATAGCAGCATCATACACGGTCGCTTGAAGGATAAGGCGTACCCAATCTGATAACATAATAATGACCTAAGTTTGAAAAATACGTTTGAAGATTTATTTTTACCCTCTATGTGCTTTCATAACCAAAACACAGCAAATCGTTAGAGAAGTAAAAAATAAGTGATTAGATTAGGACTTTAGGGTTTAGCTTGCAAGTGCTTTTACGGTAAAATAAGTTGGGTAATTGATAGCATTAAGTTTTCTATCTGTTTTTTTGATAAATTCCTAACAAGGCTGGGTCTATGAGTACGATGAATGCAAGCACGCAACAACAACAAAAACAAGCCGTGGCAGCAGACGCGTTAAAATATATCGAATCAGGCATGATTTTGGGCGTGGGGACGGGCAGTACCGTCAACTGCCTCATTGAATTATTGCCAAAAGTTAACCTAAAGGGCGCTGTGGCAAGCTCAAAGGTCACCGAAGATAAGCTCAAAGCGCTCGGTATTGAGGTGATGGATTTAAACTTCACGGGCGAGTTAGACTTATATATTGATGGTGCCGATGAAGTAAACGCGCACTTACAGCTAGTCAAAGGCGGTGGCGGCGCTTTAACCCGTGAAAAAATTGTTGCCGCCGCATCTAAGCAGTTTATTTGCATGGTGGATGAAAGCAAATGGGTGCAGCAATTAGGCGTTGGCTTTCCACTACCGATTGAAGTATTGCCGCAAGCGCGCTCGTATGTGGCGCGTGAGCTGGTGCAGCTTGGCGGTGAACCGGTCTACCGTGAAGGATTTGTCACCGATTATGGCAATTTGATTTTGGATGTTTATGGCTTAGATATCGGCTTGGACACTGAGCAGGTAGCAGCGTTTGAAGCAAAGTTAAACAATATCGTTGGGGTGGTGTGTAATGGGTTATTTAGCGCACAGCACGCTGATATCTTGCTGATGGCAACGGCAGATGGCGTAAAAAAATTGACAGCCAAGTAAGTTGTCAGTAAGTTAACGGTTGTCAGCAATGTCCTCACACAATAAGAAAGACCAAGTCACGGTGACTGGTCTTTTTTAGTTCATAACCGAGTTAATTTATAACCGCTAATGGCAAGCTTGATGGCAAGCTCATTAGTGCATGTATTGACCGCCGTTTACGTTGATGGTCTCACCTGTGATATAAGCAGCGCCATCGCTGACCAAATATACCACGGCAGCGGCAATCTCTTCAGGTTGGGCGATACGACCCATTGGGATACCTGCTTTGATGCTTTCCATCACTTTTTCAGGCACTGCCATCACCATTTTAGTACCCGTATAACCCGGTGCAACCACGTTAACGGTCACCCCAGATTTAGCGCCTTCTTGCGCCAACGCTTTACTAAAGCCGATGATACCTGCCTTGGTGGCGGAGTAGTTGGTTTGACCAAACTGACCTTTTAAGCCATTAATTGAGCTGATACTCACAATACGCCCAGATTTTTGCTCAAGCATTTTATTAAAAACCGGTTGGGTGACCGTGAATAGTGATTTTAAGTTGGTATCAATCACCTCTGACCATTGCTCATAAGTCATTTTTTTGAAAGTCGTATCACGGGTGATACCTGCGTTATTTACCAACACATCAATGTGACCTGCTTTTTCAATTGCATCAAGAATGGCTTTGGTGGCTGCTTCATGGTCGGTGAGATTGGTTTCAACAAAGGTGAAATCACTGGCATTCATACCTTCTTCTTTTAACCAAGCTTCGCCGCGGTTGACCGTGCTATCCGCTTTATGGGTGTAGGTTGCAATGATGTGATAGCCAGCTTGGATTAGCGCATGACAAATAGCCGTGCCAATACCCCCTAGCGCACCTGTTACGAGGGCAATTTTTTTATTTGCAGTTGAGTTGTCCGTTGTCATCACAGTACGCTCCTTGTTTGTTGTGATTGTTGGTTGTGATAAAAAAATCAATGATTTGGATAGTTTATAAAATAAATGTGTTGGTTTTTTACAATTGAACATGTGGCTAAAAAATTAGTCACACGCGATTGATATCAGGGTCAAAAAAAACTATAGACCGAATATTCACATAAAGTTATTGACTTTTACTTCCTTGTTTTTTTTCATCATATATGAAAATTTGATAACTACCAATATTTTTTACGTTTTTATTTTTATTACAAACATTTTGCTACGCGCAAACGAGTATTTATAGGTTTGTGTGCTAAAAAAATTTGCAACAATAGCGGTTTGTGCTAGGCTATAAGGATAACTTTAAGCAATGTAAGCTTGAGCAAAATACCCTGTATCAACTGCACTTAATCAAGCCTAAGTGCTAAATTTCTTTCCTGATGGTACAAAGTTGGCTTAATTGTACAAACTTGATTGGACAAGATTGATTGTACAAGATTGATTGTATGAACACGCAAGCGTGAATGCTTAGTACTTATATATACCACGATGAGGTGGGTCTGTTTATTTATTTGCCACACGGAAATTAGAATGCCGCAACTCTTACCGACGATAGAACAAATCGCTGTATTACAGCAAGCTAGTAATTTTGGCTATCAGTATTGGCAGACTAAAACAAACGTTGCACAAAGCTTTTTAAAAAGCTATCCGCTTACCCAAACGCTTGATGTGCAACATATCAAAGATTTAATACGCGATTATACGCTGGATGAAGATTACCAATTGGCGGATGAAGCAAGCGTGATGCGGGGGCTGCGTCATCTACGCAATTTGTTGATGGTGCGCTGGATTTGGCAAGATGCCTTAAATCTGATTAGCCTAGAGCAGCTGACATGGGAGCTATCAAAATTTGCTGATTATTGTCTCATCTTTGCCAAAGACTATGTGTATCAAGATTTAAGCGAACGCTATGGCGAGCCGTATTTTTTTGATGAAAAAAATAAACCACACAAGGATGATTTAGCCATCATCGCCATGGGTAAAATGGGGGCAGAAGAGCTCAACTTATCAAGCGATATCGATTTGATTTTTGTTCATCAGGGGCAAGGTGAGACGGTGGTTGACCCGTTAAAACAACCAGGGTCAAAAGCTGCTAAATCCATCGACAACAAGAAATTTTTTACCAAATGGGGTCAAGGCATCATCAATCTGCTTGATAAAAACACCCAAGACGGTTTTGTATTTCGCATTGATATGCGCCTACGTCCTTGGGGGGATGGCAGTGACTTGGCAATTCATTTATCGGCACTGGAAAAATATTTTGCCCAACATGGACGGGCGTGGGAACGATTTGCTTGGCTAAAAGCCAGAATCGTCAACCCTGTCGCCTTTAGCGATAGCTTAAAAGCCCTTATCAAGCCGTTTGTATTTCGTTATTATGTCGATTATAGTGCTTTTGCCGCCCTACGTGAGATGAAATCACTGATTCAAAACCAAGTCGAACAACGTCAAGATACCGACAATGTGAAGCTTGGGGCAGGTGGTATCCGTGATATTGAGTTTATCGTGCAGTCGTTTCAGTTGATTTATGGCGGGCGTGTCAGTGATATCAGAGTAAAAAACTGCCTACAAGCGATGAGCCAACTGGAAAAACATGGCTTTATCGATGCGGTGACCCATGAGCAATTGGCACAAGCCTATCGTTTTTTACGCAGATTAGAGCATGGCATCCAAGCCATCAATGATGAACAAACCCAGCGATTACCCCAAGATGCCAAACAGCGACATCAGCTTGCCCAAGTATTGGGGTTTGCCGATTGGGCGGCATTGTTAGCCAAACTCAATGAATACCGCCAAACGGTAAAAATACCTTTTGACGAGCTGGTCAGTGATCGCCAACAGTCTGATGAACAACTGCAAGTGGATCATCAGCACAATTTATCTGAGCTTGAGCAAAAATTAAGCGATGATAATAAAGATAAATTAAACCAGTTTTGGCAAAGTAAACTCATCACAGGGCTTAGTGAAGAAGCTAAAACCCGCTTAAATGCCGCCTATCCGATTCTAATCAATGGGTTGTTACATTCCGATTTAAGCGAAGATGCAATCAACGTGGCGTTACCTAGAATGTTGACACTGCTAGAGGCAGTAAGTCGTCGGTCAATTTATTTGGTCATGTTTGCCGAAAACCCAACGGCAGCTGCCAAATTGATTCCCATGCTAGCAGCGAGCCCTTGGATTGCGAGCGAATTGGTAAGTTATCCTGTTTTGCTAGATTCATTCATCCGTGAAAAATACCGTCATTTACCTGACAAGGCAGAACTCAGTGACATCTTGCGTCAGCAGTTGTTACGGGTAGAGCCTAATGATGAGGAAGGGCTACTCAACGCCTTTCGTTTTTTCAAAAAAACCCAAGTCTTGGCAGTGGCGGCGAGTGATGTGTTGGCGGATAGACCGTTGATGAAAGTCTCTGATTCACTCACTTTTATCGCTGAAGTGGTGCTTGAAAAAGCGTTGCAACGGGTATTTGGTGAATTGGTAAAAAAACATGGCTATCCTGTCAATGCCCAAGGCGAGCCTGTGAGTGAAGCGCATAATGGCTTTGCGATTATCGGTTATGGTAAGCTTGGCGGGCTTGAGATGAGTTATAGCTCAGATCTTGATCTTGTGTTTATTCATGATATTGATGAAGAAGCGATGACGCTCGGTGAAAAACCCATCAGCGGTATGAAGTTTGCCGCACGCCTTGCCCAAAAACTGATGAATTATTTGACCACCCAAACGCGCGATGGTCGTGTCTATGAGATTGACATGCGCCTGCGTCCTTCGGGTCAAGCGGGTATGATGGTGGTATCTACCCATGCGTTTGAACTTTACCAAATGCACAAAGCTTGGGCGTGGGAACACCAAGCGTTGGTTCGCGCACGTGCCATTTGCGGGGATAACCGCGTGATGACGCGATTTGACCAAATTCGTAAAGAAGTATTGTGTCTGCCGCGTGATAAAGACAGTGTTCGTATCGAAGTATCCACCATGCGGCATAAGATGCAAGACCATTTGGGCAGCAAACCGCATACCAAACAGCAAGGGTTATTTCATCTGAAACAAGATGCAGGCGGATTGGTTGATATTGAGTTTATTGCCCAGTTTGCTGTCTTGGCGTATGCCAATAATTATCCTGCGTTGGCAGTTTGGAGTGACAATGTGCGTATCTTTGAAGCGCTTGCTAAAACAGGTATTATCGAAACCGAAATATGCCAACAGCTAACGCACGCTTATCTTCGCATCCGCAGTATGACGCATCGCTTGGCTTTGGCAGAGCAGCCGATACTGGTGGATGAAGCCCAGTGGCATGAGCTGCGTAATTTTGTTGATGAGCAATGGCATCGCTTAATCGGGCAGCGTCCAGAATAGATGTAACATCAATTTTTATTTCAAACAAAAAAATTTTATTTAAACAAAGCACTTTTTATTTCAAACAAAACACTAGGAGTAATCAATGGCAACAATTCCCAGCATGGCAGACCGTGATGGTTTTATCTGGATGGACGGCAACATGGTAGACTGGCGTGATGCCAAAATCCACGTATTAACCCACACACTGCACTATGGTATGGGCGTATTTGAGGGGGTTCGAGCCTACAAAACCCATGATGGACGCACGGCGATTTTTCGTTTGGAAGATCATACCCAGCGCCTATTAAATTCCGCTAAAATTTTCCAGCTTGCTGTACCCTATTCGTATGAAGAAGTGTTACAAGCACAAAAAGCCGTGGTACGTGAAAATAACCTTGAATCGGCATACCTTCGCCCATTGATTTGGGTCGGTTCTGAAAAATTGGGTATCGCTGCCAAAGATAATAGTATTCATACCATCGTTGCCGCTTGGGTTTGGGGTGCTTATCTGGGTGAGGAAGGCATGGCAAAAGGCATCCGTGTAAAAACCTCAAGTTTTACCCATCACCACCCAAACGTCACCATGTGTAAAGCCAAAGCCGTCAGCAACTACCCAGTATCTATCATGTCAAACCAAGAAGTTACCCGACATGGCTATGATGAAGCGGTATTGATGGATACCCAAGGCTATGTTTGTCAAGGCTCAGGGGAAAACTTATTTTTGGTCAAAGATGGTGAACTGCATACCCCAGATTTGTCAGGTGGGGCATTGGACGGCATTACCCGTCGTACGGTGATACAGTTTGCACAGGACTTGGGCATCAAAGTGCATGAGCGTAGAATCACCCGTGATGAGTTTTATATCGCGGACGAAATCTTTATGACAGGTACTGCTGCCGAGATCACCCCAATTCGTGAATATGATGACCACGTCATTGGCTGCGGCGCGCGTGGTGAAATCACCGAAAAACTGCAAAGTCTATTTTTTGACGTAGTACAAGGCAAAAATGATAAATACGCGCATTGGCTCAGCTACGTGGATGAATAATCGGTAAAATTGTAGATAAGTGAAAATAAGTAGATAAGTGAACATAAAAGGATAGTTATGTTAAAATGACTATCCTTATTTTTTGAAAAATTATCGGTACTTTGGAAGTGACATGACAACATCGAGTGCAACCACCCCGCTTAAACAAATTATTTGTATCAAATGGGGCACCAAATATGGCGCAGATTACGTTAATAAACTCTATGGAATGGTAAGCCGTAATATCACCCCGCCGTTTCGATTTGTCTGCTTTACCGACAATACCGATGGCATTCGTCCTGAAGTAGAATGTCAAGATCTGCCGCCAAGCGATATTGTGATGCCTACCAATACCCTTGGTAAATGGCCTAAGTCACGGCTTTGGAATGCACAGCTTGGCAATGTCACAGGAACGGTATTGTTTTTAGATCTTGATGTGGTCGTAGTGGGTAGCCTTGACGACTTTTTTAGTTTTGGCGATGACGATCAGACGGTTTTATCTTATAACCCAAGTAATCCCTTAGAGAAGCTAGGTCAAACCTCGTGTTTTCGCTTTAAAGTCGGTAGTTTGGTTAGCTTGCTAGAAAAATTCCGTGCCGATCCACAAGGGGTGGCGGATAAATATCGCTTTGAGCAGCGTTTTGTCACGCGCAATGCACCAGGCGGGGTTAAGCTTTTTCCAAAAGAGTGGGTGGTGCATTTTCGCCGCAAATGCCGTCAGCCATTTCCGCTAAATTATTTTATCCCGCCAAAACTGCCTCATGATGCACGCATTATTATTTTCCCGGGGGATTTGTATCCGCAAAATGCGATTGCCGGACAATACAACAAAAATTCTGCTGATAATGCTAAAGACCATTTGGCGCAATTATTTACCGCTGAAAAAATCAAAAAACCGATTTCGCATTTACGCCATTTTATTTTGCCGACTGATTGGGTGGCAACGCATTGGCGAGAATAGAGGATAAACTATGGCGAACTTAAACCAACCTATCAAAATCTTTATCGGCTGTGACCCTAATAACAGCGACCTTGAGCAGATGATGGTGCTAGATTATAGCTTGCACAAACATACAAGCGAGCCTGTCGAGATTATCTGGATGCAGTTAAGCCGTGACCCAAGCAGCGTATGGTATTCCAATCCGCAAACAGGCGAGGGCTGGCATACCGAAAAATGGGCGACCCCGTTTTCGGGCTTTCGTTGGGCAATCCCTGAATATTGTAGCTTTAGCGGACGGGCAATCTATATGGATGCCGATATGGTGGTGTTGGACGATATCGCTAAATTGTGGCAGCACCCGATATCTGATGAGGCGATTCTTGCGGCTAAAGGCGATGGCGATTTGATGCGACTGTGTACCTGCGTATGGGATTGCCAAAAAGCCAAGGATTATCTTGAGCCTGTGGCGCAGCTACAAGCCGATCCTGAGAGCCATAGCAAAATGATGGCAAAATTTAAAGCCAATCCGCAACTCATACAGCTCTACCAAGACAGCTTTAATTGTGTGGATGGCGAAGATTTAGCTATTGAGGATATTCGGATTTTGCATTATTCGGACATGGGAACGCAGTTTAGCCATAAATATTCCTTACCGCGTTTACAAGCCGAGGGCAAAACGCATTGGTTTGATGGGCAGATTTTGCCGCATCCTCGTCAAGATTTGGTTGAGCTTTTCGATACCTACTATCAAGAGGCGATACAAGCGGGCTATAGTATTGAAAACTATCGCACTACGCCGTTTGGCGAGTTTCCAAAAAGAACTTATAAAAAAGGTTACAAAGGTAATGCGGTGACTCGCCCTGCGAAAAAACCTTCTTTATTTAGTCGTTGGTTTAAATAGGCAATAGAGTATTAAATGGCATTGGTTCAGTCACAAAAAATCGTATTAGTGATTAATTCACTGCAAGGCGGTGGGGCAGAAAAATTTGTTTTGACCTTGGGGGAAGCCTTTTACCAAATGGGCTTTGAGGTGCATATTGTCCGATTTGACCCGATTGTCGAACATACATTAAGCGAAAATTTAATCTATCATCTTATCCCTTTTACCGATTATCGACGCTTGCCGAAAGGTAACATTCGGCATTTCTTTTTTGCTCGCGCGGTTGATGGCTATATCAATAAACATATTGGTCAGCCTGTGGCAATATTCGTGAACTTGTACCGTGAACATGAGGTATTTTATTATTCAAGGCAAAAAAAGGTGGCGTATGTCATTCATAATCAACTGAGTGAAAAATTAAAACTTGCTACCTTGCCGCCCAAGCAGCTTTCTTACTTTCAACGAATTTATGCCAAATACCCTGCTATTTGTGTGAGCGGCGGGGTAGAGCAAGATTTTGTTCATCAATTTGGCGAACCGACCAAAACCACCACGATTTATAATCCCATCGACCGTGATAACATCCGTGTATTAGCTGAGGCAGCTAGCCCAGATTTACCCAATGTCGCACGACAGGGTTATCTTATCCATGTGGGCAGTTTTAAGGCGCAAAAAGGGCATGAAATTTTATTGCAAGCTTATGCCAATTCGGCACAGACATTGCCCTTGGTATTGGTGGGTAAGGGTAGTCTGCAAGCGCAAATTGAACAAAACATTATCGCGTTAAACTTGCAAGATAAAGTGATTTTAACTGGGTTTCAAAAGAATCCTTACCCATTGCTAAAGCACGCCATAGGATTTGTGTTATCCTCGCATTTTGAGGGCTTTGCATTGGTATTGGCAGAGTCATTGGCATTGGGCGTGCCTGCGATTAGCACCGATTGTCCGTCAGGACCTAGTGAGATTTTGCCGCCGCAGAATTTGGTGGCAGTGGCAGATATCCCTGCGTTAACTGAAAAAATCAACCAATTAATGAGCCACCCTAGCCAGTTTAACGTGCCATTTAACGAAGCTTTTTTGCCGCAAAATGTTGCCCGTCAGTATTTGGCATTTATGGGGATTGGCTTTGAATAAATCCAAGCGAGAAAAGTGATGCTAAAAAATTATGTGATTAGTCTCGCTCATCATAGCAAGCGGCAAAGCCATATCCAACAAGAGTTTGCTAAGCAGCACATACCTTTTACTTTTTTTTCGGCGGTCACCCCGGATGAAAATACCCAAGTCGCTCAGCGACTGGCGATTGATATCACAAAGTCGGTATCTAGTGACACCGAAATTGCCTGTTTTTTAAGTCATGCTAGCCTCTGGCAACGCTGTGTGGATGAAAATCTTGATTATATCGGGATATACGAGGATGACGTTTTTTTAGGTCAGCAGTTCGAGCAGTTGATCCGTCAAACTGATGTTTTTCAAAGCCAAGCTATCGATATTTTAAAATTAGAAAAGGTAAGCCCAAGGGTGCATTTGGCTCATCCGATAGTCTTACCTCAGAGTAAACGGACGATTTATGAATTAAAGTCTCGCCATTTAGGTGGGGCAGGTTATCTGCTATCCCATCGCGCTTGTCAGTATCTATTACAATATATCAGAAACCTACCCCAGCTTGAGGCAGTCGATGTGATGCTATTTGATGTGGGAAAATACCCCAAAGCCCTGCCTGTATATCAGCTTGTACCTGCGATTGTGATTCAGGAGCATCACCTATTACCGCAAGTTGCTTTGGCAAGCAGCCTGCAGGCAACCAGAAGCAGAGAAATTAAACGACCTTTAACAGGGCTACAAAAAATCAAACGTGAAGTCCTGCGTGCGACACGCCCACTATATATGACCAACCTTACTTTTGAATAAACCTAAGGAGCCACTTGTGAGCTGCAACCCCTCAAATATCATTGTGTTGGTTATCAACTGCTT
This sequence comes from Moraxella sp. 179-F 1C4 NHS, assembly GCF_045370505.1. Taxonomy (NCBI): domain Bacteria; kingdom Pseudomonadati; phylum Pseudomonadota; class Gammaproteobacteria; order Moraxellales; family Moraxellaceae; genus Moraxella; species Moraxella sp. 179-F 1C4 NHS. The sequence goes on from NZ_JBIQEC010000004.1 coordinate 17,973, forward strand.
GCAGGGGGGCGGGGCAGAAAAGTCAGTATTGACGCTCGCGGAAGGCTTTTATCAACTGGGCTATAAAGTCCATGTCATCCGATTTAAAGCCACGACAGAATATGAGCTTAGTCCACATATTAATTTTCATATTGTCAACTTTAAGTGGTTTAAATTAATCCTCAGTGATAGGCTACGTTACCAACAATTTGCCAAACATTTAGATAACTATGTTTTAACACATATTGGTCAGCCATGTTTGACGATTGCAAATTTGGAACGGGCAGACAAGGTGTTAAGCTATAGCCAATTACCCAATGTCATTCATGTGATTCGTAATACCCTTTCTCAAGAACTGAAACTAGCCCAAGCTCGCAATAAGCCTATGGACATAGCGCAGCTAAAGATGACCTATCATGCGCAGCCTTGTGTGGCGATTAGTGAAGGAGTGGCGGTGGATTTTAAGGCGACCTTAGGGCTGACGAATATTACCACGATTTATAACCCGATTGATAACAAACTTATTGAGGCAATGGCAGAGGCATACCCGCTAGAGATTGCGGAATTTATTGTGCATGTGGGTAGCTTCAAGTACCAAAAAGCCCATGATATTCTGCTAAAAGCCTATGCCAAAACCTCTCAACGCTATCCGCTGTATTTGGTGGGTCAAGGCAAGCTGATGGCAGAAACCAAACAGCTTGCGGTTGATTTAGGCATTAGCGAAAAGGTGGTATTTACTGGCTTTAAATCTAACCCCTATCCGTATATCAAACACGCTAAATGCTTAGTATTAAGTTCTCGATTTGAGGGCTTTGGGCGAGTGATTGCCGAAGCATTAGCCGTGGATACGCCTGTGATAAGCACCGACTGTCCGTATGGTCCTAGTGAGTTGTTACCAAGACAAAATCTTGTCCCTGTCGATGATATTGACGCCTTAGCCCAATTATTAGAACAAGCAATGGCAAATCCATCGGCGTTTGCCGTGCCGTTTGATGAGCGATTTTTACCCAAAAATATCGCTAACCAATACATTGAGCGATTCGTGACCTCTAATCTGCTCGATACGGAATAAATGTAAACAAATCCTTAGAGATGGGCGAGTGGTTATAAATTTGCACGCCTTTTTGCTGATAGTTGTGGGCTACCCAATCAAACGACGGTACGATACGGTGGGTGATAGCCTTATCAAGTTTGGTCGGGGCAGCATTGTCTTGGTTTTCATAAAACCGTGGCTGCTGGCTATTGATTAAATCAATGCCATACAGATGTATCACTTGAAATCCTAGAGAATAGGCAAGCTGTAACGCCACCAACGCTACCGTTCCCCCTTCAACAAAGCCGTAACGAATATCCCAGGACACCCCAATTTTTTTGTTAATAGTATGATAAGGGCTATGTTTTAGGTGTTTTAGTCGGGTACGTTTATTGAGTGTGACAGCTATTTTGCCTAAAAGGCTAGTTTGCTGAAGGGCAATCAAACTATCATCAATCGGTCTATCGACTGGATAGATGATATAGATATGGTCGGCATATTGAACTAAAAAATCGGGCGCATCTTGCCATAGTTGTTCTGCCACTAAAGCACTGATATAAAGTGGATAACCTCCCCGATAATACTGCAGTGGAATGCTACAGTTATGCTTAATAAAGCGTGGGTCGGTGATGACATAAGCCACAATTTTGTCAAATTTATAGTGTTCGGTCAGGCTAATACTGCCATTTACAAATATAACCGACTCACAACCAAGCAGGTCAATGGCATTAGTTTGGATGCTCGGTCCTGACGCCAAAATATGTACCGTCGTATCAGATACTTTTGGTAGCACAAATGCAGGATTGACAATACGTAGGGCGATTGTCTGAGTAGATTGGGTAAATATCAAAGAATGATTGGCTACCACCATGCTGATTTTTCATCCTTATGTAGTTGTTTTAATGTGGTGAATGCGCTAGGTTGGTCATGCAATCTAGCAAACACCTTGAGTAAGAGTGTGGTAGAAAAAGGGTCTTCAGCGTAAAAATGCTGATACCGCTCACGCATATGTTTTAGTGTATCGTCCTTACCTAGCCTAAAATAGGTCAAACCAGCATACAGCGGTTTATGATGGGCGTATAAAATAGCGGATTTTTCCTCATCTAGGCTGGTAGATGAACGATAGAGATATTGCTGGGTTTCGTAGACTTTTACCGTATTAATCAAAGTAATAATATTGAGTAATATTGCCTTTCTAGTCGGCGTTGGATCAAAATCAATAAAGGTATCGCAGGCGGAGGCAATCCACCGTAAACTTAAATTATCCATCAAATAGTCAGTCTGCGTTTGCCAAAGATGGGTAAAAGTTTGAAAAGTTTTTTCAGGTTGAAATCGACGGCGTAATAATACAATCAGTATCGCATGGTAAAAACTAAGTTCAGATTGTCCTATAAACTCGCGTTGCAACGTGGTTAAATGCGTGTATAAATTGCGAATACGCCGTGGCTCATAGTCCTTAAGCGGGTTTATCGGCTCATCCACTTGGGTATCATCTAATAAATGAGGGTGGGCTTGAATAATCGTGTCAATGATAGAACAAGTATCACTACTATCAATCATGCGACTTTTCATTGCCTCAATATTTTGCCCGACATAGTAGTCAATAATTTGATTCGCCCCAAGGCGTTTTTCGCTTTTAAATAATAAAATAAACTTACGATACCAGTTTGCCATTTTTTATTATTCCTAAAACCGCAAGCTTATGTTAAATTTCTTCTAAGTTTAATTATTCGATGCTCAATTATCCATTAACTATTTAAGGCTTAACTATCAAAGGTTGAGTTATCGCCAATAATCCCTAATCCAGTCAGTTGGTAATACCTTACGATACCATTTACCGCTTTTACCCATGATGGCATCAGGTGGATTCACTTCCCCATGAAAAATTACCATTTTTGCCCCTTTAGGCAAAATCGGCGGTTTGACAAAACTTAAGGGAAATGGCTGCACACATTGGTATTTAAAGCTCACGCACCAAGACGCATCCCAATATTCTAGGTGATGATGCTCACGCAAATAATTGGATAGATAAGCTTGCTCATGGCGCACTTGGCTACGAATCGTGTCAAAATTTTGCTCAAAGTTAGACAATAAATTTGGGTAGGTGTTTTGTCCGACTTTAAAGCGATACACCGATGAATTACCCACCATGCGCCACGGTTTTTTCCAATCACGGATAATCACCACACTGTCATCGTGCTGCGCTTGATACGTAAAAAAGCAATCAATATTATCGACAATCACAATATCAATATCCAAAAATAACGCCGTGCCTTTCAAATCGTATAATTCAGGGCTAAAGGTGGTCAGTTTTTTCCAGCCACGTTCAGGGATATTACTGGGTAAATTGAGCTCAGGAATTGGGTAGCATTTGACGTTGGCATCTATCCCTGTGCTATCATCGGTCAAACATACCATTTGAAAGGGCAACGTTAAATGTCTGTTAACCATATTGTACAGGCGATTAACGTACTCAGCACCGTATTTGGTGCCCCATTTCATACAAATAATGTAACGGTTTTCATCGGGCAAAGCAGGCGCTGAAGTATAATTTGGTAAAGTCATAAGTAAATGATTATCATATTAAGTAAGTGAATTGATAATATCATGATTGCCAAGTTTTGGATAACGCTGGCGAACCGCTACTGCGATGGATGGCTCGGCATTATAAATAACTGGAAATCCTGGCACACGTTTAAAGCGCTTATAGCCCCACATGTATTGACTGGGGAAACGATCAATCATCCGCTCGATGGCGTGGTTCATCGCGGTTGTCGCTGTCACCATGTTTTTGTCATACAAGGCGGGGTCAGTTAGCTCATCACAATAAATATCAAAACCTTGTCCATCGTCACGGCGTACACAGGTCAAACCTACCAAGCTACATTTGGTTTTACTGGCTAATTTGCTAGCAAGAGTACTGGTCAAGGTCGGAATACCAAAAAACGGCACCACTTCACCGCCAGATGGGTCAGGGACATGATCGGGCAATATGATACTAAAACCGCCTGCTTTTAAGGTTTTAAAAATCGCTTTGACCCCAGTCGCATCGGTTGGTACCAAAGTTGCATTCAGCCGCTGACGCCCTTGCAGCACAAACTGATTGGCTTGTTGACCTTTCACAGGTTTATACATGATGGTGGGTGCACCAAACTGGTTGAGCCACGCATTCATGATTTCCCATGTTCCCAAATGCGGCACAATTGCAAGCATGCCATTGGGGTTTTGTAAGCCTTGCATCAAAACTTGTTGATGATGCACGGTATGGATTTGTTTGACCGACCACGCAGGTGGCATCGCCCAGCTTCTAGCCGATTCCACCATATTTTTGCTTTGATTGGCAATACAGGCTCTGGCAAGCTGGTCACGCTGGAATTCGGTGAGTTCAGGATAGACAAGTCGTAAGTTAGTATCTACCGTTTTCATGATACTTTTGTCACGACGAAGTGAAATGATAAAGCTTGCGATATGTGCCAATAGATACAGCATCCACATTGGCACATATTTAAGAAGAGTAAAGGCATTCATCTAATTAAAGGTGTGACCTTGATTAAGATTGTGGCGCTTTACTGTCTTTTTCGCGTATACGGATACCCAATTCACGCAGTTGTTTGCCATCCACGGGTGCAGGGGCATCAGTCAGCGGACATTCAGCCGTTTTGGTTTTTGGGAAGGCGATGACGTCTCGAATCGATTGTGAGCCTGTCATTAGCATAATTAACCGGTCAAGACCGAATGCCAAACCACCGTGCGGTGGCGCACCGTATTTTAGCGCGTTAAGTAAGAATGAGAATTTCTCTTCGGCTTCGGCTTCAGAAATACCCAATGCTTCAAATACCGCTTTTTGCATATCCAAAGTATTGATACGCAGTGAACCACCACCGATTTCAGTACCGTTTAATACCATGTCATAAGCGATAGACAGTGCGGTTTCTGGGTTGTTTTTCATCGCTTCAACCGTGCCTTTTGGCTTGGTGAAGGGATGGTGAACCGACGTCCATTTACCCCCCAGCCCATCACCACTGTCGGTTTCTTCAAACATCGGGAAATCCACCACCCAAAGCGGCGCCCACTCACAGGTCAGCATATTTAGGTCTAGACCCAATTTGACACGCAGCGCACCCATGGCATCATTGACGACTTTGGCTTTATCCGCGCCAAAGAAGATGATATCACCGGTTTGCGCCTCAGTACGTTTAATCAGCTCGATTAATACTTCATCGGTCATGTTTTTGATAATCGGTGATTGCAGACCTGATTCTTTATCGACACCGTTGTTGATGTTGCTCACATCGTTGACTTTGATATAAGCCAAACCTTTTGCGCCATAAATGCCGACAAATTTAGTATACTCGTCGATTTGTTTACGGGTCAGGTCGCTACCGTTTGGCACACGAAGCGCCACCACACGACCTTTTGGGTCTTGGGCAGGGGCTGAGAATACTTTAAATTCCACAGACTGCATGATATCAGCCACGTCAATTAACTTCATAGGAATACGCAAGTCTGGCTTATCAGACGCATAATCACGCATGGCTTCAGCGTAGGTCATACGCGGGAAGGTATCAAATTCAATGTTCATCATGGTTTTGAACAAGTCTTTTGTTAACCCTTCGGCAATGTTCATGATATCTTCATCACTTAAGAATGAAGTTTCGATATCGATTTGGGTAAATTCTGGCTGGCGGTCAGCACGTAAGTCTTCATCACGAAAACATTTCGCGATTTGATAATAACGGTCAAAACCTGCTACCATCAGCAGCTGTTTAAATAGCTGAGGCGACTGTGGCAATGCGTAAAACTCACCTTTTGACACGCGGCTAGGTACCAAATAATCACGCGCACCTTCTGGGGTGGCACGGGTCAAGATGGGGGTTTCTACATCCAAGAAACCTTGGTCATCTAGGTAACGGCGAATGGTCGAAGTGGCTTTGGCACGAAACTTCATACGCGCTTGCATTTCTGGACGGCGCATGTCCAAAAAGCGATATTTTAGGCGCAGTTCTTCAGAAACGTTGGTAAACTCATCATTGAGGGGGAATGGCGGTGTCTCAGAAGTGGCGATTGTTTCGATGTCTTTGGCCAATAACTCTACTTGACCGCTGGTCATGTTTTTGTTTTCAGTACCGGCATAACGCTGACGCACACGACCGGTGATTTTGAGCAAATATTCAGAACGCGCGCTATCTGCTGTAGCAAATGCTTCTGGGGTATCTGGGTCGATGACCACTTGCAGCAGGCCTTCACGGTCACGCATATCCAAGAAAATAACCCCACCGTGGTCACGGCGACGATGCACCCAACCGCAAATAGTGATGGTTTGATCGTTTAAGTTTTCGGTGACAAGCCCGCAATAGTGTGTACGCATCATAATGAAGCAATCCCAATATTTTTCGTAATGTAAGAAGTAGCAAAAATTTTTATAAACGAATATTATGCCTTGTTTACTCAAATTTCACAATATGAAACACGGTTTATCATGCATATCTACTAGCCATGTCTGTCACAGAAATTTCGCGAATATTGTGTGGATAAGCGATTGAAAACAGCAAAATAAACGCTATATAAAACCCATTGTGTGAATTTTTTCCTTACTTAATTAGAGAGTTATTATGCTATTTCAAAATGCCAAACATCCGGTTGAAATGAAAGTCACCCATTTAAATAAAGTCAAAGCCCAGCGCAAACAACAATTACAATTGCAAATGGTGAATGATAAAGGGTTAACATCACTCATCAGCCGCGCATTGACAGACTTGACGAAAAAAGACAATACCAAAAAAACCTCAAAATTTGGTCTGTTTAAAAATAAAGTCGCCAACAAAAATTGTTTTGTGCTGGATTTTCATGGCGATATCAAAGCCACTGAAGTACAGCAACTGCGTGAAGAAATCAGCACGCTATTGACGGTCGCGCAAGCTGAAGATGAAGTCATTGTGCGCCTTGAATCCTCAGGTGGCATGGTACACGCGTATGGTCTAGCGGCAGCGCAGTTGGCACGTATAAAAGAAGCAGGGCTACACTTAACGGTCTGTATTGATAAAGTCGCCGCCAGTGGTGGCTATATGATGGCGTGTGTGGCTGATAAAATTTTGGCGGCGCCATTTGCGGTGGTTGGCTCGATTGGTGTGGTGGCACAAGTGCCTAATTTTCATGATTTATTAGAAAAACATGACATCGATGTCGAAGTATTTACCGCAGGTAAATACAAACGCACGGTAACCGTTTTTGGTGAAAATACCGAAGAAGACAAACAAAAATTCCAACAAGAGCTGGAAGAAACGCACAAACTGTTTAAAGACTTTGTGCGTAAATACCGTCCAAGTTTGGATGTTGAACAAGTGGCAACCGGTGAGCATTGGTACGGTGAAGATGCGATAACGCGCAATTTGGTCGATGCCCTGCAAACATCGGACAGTTATATCTTAGAGAAGATGACAGATAGCGAATTGTATGCCATTCAATCTCGCCAAAAACCGACCATTGCGCAAAAGCTAGGCATCTCGCAAGCGGCACAAGCGGTGGTAGCGACAGCGATTGATAAACTACCAGATGCCTTGGCAAAGTTAGAAAGCGCTAAAATGCCGATGGTCAAAAAATAACCGTAAGATAAAATAATAAAAACCTGTGGTGATAAAAACCTGTGACGAAAACCTATTATGTTGGTTCGCAGGTTTTTAATTTTTAATGGCGACACATTTGGGCGTATAACTATGAAACTATTTATGTTAAAAATCGGGGCGCGTCCCCAAGGACGACTGATTGAACAGCATGACGTGATGTTTGTGATTGCAAATAGCCTAAGTGAAACAATTGAGTCTGTCAATCAGCACTGGCCGGCAGTCAAAAACAACTGGCACTTAGACGCATGGCGAGAAGTGAAGCGGGTGGGTGATTATCAAATTTTGTTGTCGAAAGATGGATTGTCAAAAGATAACGCGCTTGCAGATAACATACTTGCAGATGATAGGGTAGATAACAAATTAGATAGTCAGGGCAAACAACTTTATTTTGTCAATTTAGGCGGGTATCTGCCGGGTCAATTTGAAGAATTTCATTATAAAACACTTGTGGTAGCCGAGACGCTAGGTAAAGCAACGGCGCAAGTTAAAAAAACGGCATTTTATCAAGACTATACATTTGATAATGTCGATACCGCCAAAAGTGGCGTGGCAACCAGTCATGTAGATGATAAGCATCAACTAGACTTGGATGATATTCACTGTGTGGCTGATTTACTGCCAAAAGACGTAGCATTAACCATTCAGCCATTAACCGAGCATGAAAAAAATCAGCTACCTGACGATGCGCTGCATATTGGTTATTTAAGTCTCAAGCAAATCAAAACCATGATTGACTAACCCATAAAGCGTCTGATGGCGTATTTTGGTGCTGTCAATCATTGCCTTTACTCGGCTTTGCCTTTATAGTAGGCTCATTTTTAACTCGCTTTTTTAATCCCTTCTTTTTATCTACAAAAGCTCTTTATAACCAATGAAACAAGCCACCGCCCTTGATATCCTTAAAACTGGTAAAAATGTGTTTTTAACAGGCTCAGCAGGGGCGGGCAAGACCTATACCATCAATCAGTATTTGCATTATCTGCGCGCAAGGGATGTGGCGGTCGCGGTGACGGCAAGCACAGGTATTGCTGCCACCCACATGAACGGCATGACCATTCACAGCTGGGCGGGCATCGGTATCAGTAACGAGCTAACCGCCAAAGACATCGCCCGCATCAAAAAACGCACGGTGGTTGTGGAGCGCATTGAGCGCACCAAAGTATTGGTGATTGATGAAATCTCAATGCTGCATCGACAGCAATTTGAGCTGATTAACCAAGTGCTACAAGCCATCAAAGAAAACACATTGCCATTTGGTGGGATACAGCTATTGGTTGCCGGGGATTTTTTTCAGTTGCCGCCGATTGGTGAGCCCCATGAGAGCAACCGTGATAAATTTGCCTTTATGGCGCAAGCTTGGCTAGATGCAGATTTTCAAATTTGCTACTTATCCGAGCAGCACCGTCAAACAACTGACAAAACTGCGGTGGCAGGCAACACCTATTATGGCTTGGATTTAAATGCGATTTTAAATCAAATTCGTAGCCAGCAGTTTACCCCCCATATCATGCCTGCTTTGACCGCCACGGCTGAGCATGTGCTAGCCGACAACCGTACCCGACTGTTTACCCACAATGTCAACGTGCAAGCCATCAATGAGCAGGAACTTGGCAAACTTACCACAGCGGCGCATACTTTTGGCGCGTGGGGAGAAGGTGATGAAAAGCTCGTAGAAACGCTAAAAAAATCCGTACGCAATACCCCAGAGCTCGTACTCAAACTTGGCGCAAAAGTGATGTTCATCAAAAACAACGCCGAGCTTAATGTCTCAAATGGCACCATGGGCAAAGTAGTTGATTTTGTTGCCACTACTCTTAAACAACCAAATAAACAAACAAACGATAGCCCATCAACAAACAGCCCATCAAAAAACCTATCTGAGCCGCTTGATGAACAAGCGCTGGCAGCAGATGCAACTGCCTTGCTAGATGCCATCGAACAAGAACAACAAGCCGATATGGCAGACTTGCTGGATGAAGTCAATGGCGGTCAATCACAACAAACTCACCACAGGGATGAGGATAGGGATGAGGATGACACCGCCGCGACAGACACGGCTGATGACAAATTATCGGAGTTACTTTATCCCTTGGTTGAGCTCAATGACGGCCGCAAAGTCATCGCCGAATATGATTCATGGCGTATTGATGATGAAGACGGCGAAATACTGGCTGCCTATTACCATATCCCCTTGACGCTGGCGTGGGCGATTACCATTCACAAAAGCCAAGGCATGACGCTAGATGCGGCAGAAGTGGATTTGTCCAAAACCTTTGAAAAAGGGCAGGGCTATGTGGCTTTATCACGGTTAAAGCAGCTATCTGGACTACAATTACTGGGTGTCAATGAATTAAGCCTACAGCTTGATCCCCTAGCGCGCGGCGCCGATCAGCGATTTCAAGCGATCAGTGCAGAGCAAGAATGTGAATTTTTGACACGCAGTAAAAAACAGCTCAATGACCTTCATCGTGAATTTATCATTCGATGCCGGGGTACGCTGGATAAAGAAAAAATCGCTGCGTATGAAAATCGCGCCAAACAACAGCAAAAACTGATGGAAAAACGTCGCCATGCTGTACAGCAGCTGCAATCTTTGGCAGATGATGCGACAGGCGTCATTACTCCCACGGTGCTGGAAACCAAAGCGCTGCTGGATGAAAGTTTGACCATCGCAGAAATTGCGCAAGCCCGTAATCTCGCCCAATCAACCGTAATGGGGCATATCGAGAAAATTGCTGAGCATTTTCCCCGCGCCAACATCGCGCATCTACGCCCTGATGACGAATGGCTACAGCCGATTGATAAGGCGTATCAAAAAATAGCTAAACGGGATGACAAACGCGATAAAGATAACGATGGCAAAATCAAAATTCGCGCGATTGTCGAAGAGTTAAGAAACGCCTATTCTTATAATGATGTGAAACTTGCCTTGTTGTTTTTAAAACCGCAGGGCAATTGAGCGCTTGTTTAGTAAGGAATATCCCTGATTGAATGCTTCTACCATCAAACCTTTTAACATCGCTATTAATGGCTTTGGTCGTATTGGGCGCAACGTGCTACGTGCTTATATCGAACGGTTTTGTCAAAATCCTTTACAATTGCAGCCGTTAAATATCGTCGCCATCAATGATATTGCTGAGCCAGCAACCCTGCTACATTTACTCAAATATGACAGTACCCACGGTCGATTATCGGCGGTCAGTGATATCCATATTGAATTAAAGACGCTGGATTTGGGTGAAAAACAACAGCATTTTTTGCTATTAAGCCAAGGAGAATTTCGGCAAAAAATTGCATTGATACAGCAGCCCATTGCCACCAAATTACCTTGGGAAAAACTGGGCATCGACATGGTACTTGAGAGCACGGGTCATTTTCGCAGCTATGAACAGGCGTCACAGCATATTATCGCGGGCGCCAAGCAGGTGATGATTGGGGCTGCCCCGTTTGATCATGTGGATGCCAGTATTGTAGTGGGCGTCAATGACCATGAGCTTAGCCGTGATAAAAAGATTTTATCCAGTGTGTCGTGTACCACCCAAGCGCTCGTGCCTTTACTATATGTATTGCATCATGCCTATGGCATCGAATCAGCGATGATGACCGAAATCCATGCAGTAACTGCTGACCAAACTGTGCTTGACCAAGTGCACCGTGATTTGCGCCGTGCACGGGCTTCTGGGCATAACATTATCCCAACCACATCAAGTAGTATCGCTGCGGTCAATCGGGTGATGCCGCATATGGCAGGCAAGGTGAATGGGTATTCAATCCGCGTACCGACCATGGATGTCGCGGCAATTGATGTGACATTTACCTTTGACAAAGCCACGGATGTCACCGCTATCAATCAGCTGTTAAAACATGCCAGTGAACAAGATTTATTGGGTATCATGGATTATAGTGATGAGCCATTGGTGTCCAGTGACTTTATCCATGATGCGCATTCATTGGTGATTGATAGCTTACAGACCATGAGTGTGGGGCGGCAGTTTAAAGTGTTTGCTTGGTATGATAATGAATGGGGCTATGCCAATCGAATGCTCGATATTTGTCAAACCTTAGCCAAAATCTAAACCTAAGCTGAGCTATAAAAAGAAAAAAATTATCAATTAAAAAAGGCGAAACCTGGTCAGTTTCGCCTTTTTTATGCCTAACAAAAATTAATGTCTAAAATGACGCATACCGGTGAACACCATCGCAATGCCATGTTCATCGGCTGCAGCGATGGTTTCGTCATCGCGCATGGAGCCGCCGGGCTGGATAATCGCCTTAATCCCCACCGCTGCGGCATTGTCAATACCATCACGGAACGGGAAGAAGGCATCTGATGCCATCACCGCACCCACAGGCGATAGACCAGCGTGCTCAGCTTTAATCGCGGCAATACGGGCTGAGTTGACACGGCTCATTTGCCCTGCGCCTACTCCAATGGTACGCCCATCTTTGGCATACACAATTGCGTTGGATTTCACATATTTAGCGACTTGCCAAGTAAACAGCAAATCATCGAATTGTTGCTGAGTCGGTTGTACTTTTGTCACCACTTTTAAATCATCTAAAGTAATTAAGCCCAAATCTTGCGCTTGCACCAATAAACCACCGGTGACGCGTTTGAAATCAAACTGGGCTTGGCGCTCACTTGGGTTTGGTAATTGACCGCAGACTAACACGCGCACATTTTTCTTGGCAGATGTGACATCGAGTACACCATCGGCAATGCTTGGGGCGATAATGACTTCAACAAATTGCTGATCCACAATCGCTTTTGCTGTTTTGATATCCAGCTCACGGTTAAAGGCAATGATACCGCCAAACGCAGATTCTGGGTCAGTGGCAAAGGCTTTTTGATAAGCATGGGTTAAATCGGCATCCACGGCCACACCACAAGGATTGGCGTGTTTAACAATGACACACGCAGGCATATCAAACGATTTCACGCATTCTAACGCCGCATCGGTATCTGCGATGTTATTGTAAGATAGTTCTTTACCTTGTAATTGTTTGGCGGTGGCAATACTGGCTTCTTTTTGACCATTTACCTGCGCTTTTTCGACATAAAAAGCGGCTTGTTGATGGGGGTTTTCACCATAGCGTAAGTCTTGCGCTTTATCCATTTGTACGTTAAAGGTACGCGGGAATTGGTCAGCCGATTCAAAGCTTTGCAGGCGATTGCCTAAAAAGTTGGCAATCATACCGTCATAATGTGCGGTATGCTCAAATGCTTTTACCGCTAAATCAAAACGGGTGGTATCACTGATGCGACCGTTTGCTGTTAGTTCGCCCAAGATTGCTGCATAATCGTTGGGGCTTGTCACAATGCTGACATGGTCATGGTTTTTTGCCGCGGCACGCACCATGGTAGGGCCACCAATATCAATGTTTTCGATGGCGTCTTCTTTGGTGACATTTGGGTTGGCAACGGTTTGGGCGAATGGATATAAATTGACAACGACCATGTCAATGCGGTCGATGCCACGCTCTTGCATAATGGCATCATCAGTGCCGCGGCGACCTAAAATACCGCCATGAATTTTTGGATGCAGGGTTTTTACCCGACCATCCATCATCTCTGCAAAACCTGTGTATTCTGCGACTTCAGTCACTGCTAAGTCATGTTGTTTGAGTAGTTTGTAGGTGCCGCCTGTTGATAGTAGACGAAAACCGTGGGTGATTAGACCTTTGGCAAAATCCACAATACCCGATTTATCAGAAACAGAGAGCAATGCATAAGATTGATTCATAATTGACTCGACTCGTTGACAAAAAAACACTAGGGGGCAGAAAAAACAAAAAAGTCAGTTATGACGAACTGACTGATTGGCTTTCATACCCCGACTCTATTAATCCCAAAATATGGCGATATCTTATCATAAAAAAGCGGGTATTTTTATCAATTATAGCAATTGGTGGGTTTTGAGTTTTTTACGCAATGTACCGCGATTAAGTCCTAAAATCTCTGCGGTTTTGGTTTGATTGCCGCGGGTGTGTTCAAGGACGACACTGATCAGCGGTTTTTCAAACTGTGACAACATAAGCTCATAAAGCTGGGTCGGCTGTTGTTCTTTTAAATTATCGAAGTACTCTTTCACGACTAGCTCAATGTGGTGAGCTAAGCTTGCGCTGGGAGAAGTTTGCGATGGGGTATGGGTAGTGTAGGGGTTAGATGGGTTATCTGACATATTGGAATACTTGGCGCGATTTTGTAAAGCAACAGAATTGGGCATAACAGATTCTCAAACTAAATTTGCTGACAAATTTATTGAATAATTCGTTAGTTAACAGATTAAATAAAACTTAAATATCAAGACGAATAATAAAGTTATTAGTACTTATACTAAAACAATTATGAAAGCGATAGCAAGCTTAAGTTGTTTACAATATGTAAAATTGTGCGATAAATAATAGGTACTGGAGGCTTGTTTTATCACTATTGGAATGAAGCTAAAAAGAAGCTCAATTGAATGAAGCTAAAAAAATTTAATAAATCAGCTCAATATTAGCGGCTTGAACTTTGGTTTTTGGAAAGTCAATACGCAATTTGACGGGTTTTATTTGATGCGGCATCAAATAGTTGTTACCCGCTTCTAGATAGTCTGTAGGGGTAAGTAGCGTCTGCGCGAGTATGGTGTTGCCACTGCGCAGCGAAACCTTAACACTCGGATAGACAATATTATTATCCGTGGTATTGGTCAGAGTAAATACCAAGTCAGTCTGCCCCGCTTGTTTTGATGAATGGGCAAGCGCTAGCATCTGCACATCAATAAGCTCGGTATCAGCGATAGGCAATTGACAGGCAGGGATTTTATGGCAAATTTTTGATAGCACGGCCGCGTTTGCTTTTGAAGTGATTAGGGTGTCGATGTTAAAAATAATATATTGCGCGGCTAACAAAAAGACTAATAGTAAGCTACCTAATCCCCAAAGAATGCTCATATTAAAAATTTTTGCATTCGCCAATTGCTGCGAGGAAACTTGTTGCGACAAGCGTTCATCAATCTTTTGTTGATAGGCTAACAAATCTGATTGTTGCTCACTACGAGTATCAATCGGAATTTGGTCAAAAATATCCGTGTTAAACACCCCATCCATGCCTCGCTTGGCGCCGGCTGTGTCGTCCGCTGCTTCGTTGTCATCCGCTTGTGCCATTAAACTTAGCAGCCAAGCCTGCTCATCGCCTAACGTCTCGTTATCTTGGGCGAGGTCTATCGCTTCAACGGCGTCCTCATCGCCAATCAATACCTTGGGATTGCTATTTTTGGCTATGGGTAGTTGGTCAAAATTGTCTATAATCTCTAAGTCATCTATGGTGCTGTTTGATTTAGCATAGGCTGATTTTGTATGAGATTGTGACAAGGGATAGGGTGAGATGGGTTTAACGGGTTCATCGACAATGAGATTGCCGGCTTCATCAATACCTGACTCATCGTCAAATAAAATCTCCTCAGATTTATCGTCAATGAGCGCCGAGGACGTCTGATGGTTTGGACTTACCAGTGAATTGTTGTTAGTAATTTTTTGTTGTTCTAGCTGGTCGGCGGCGGAGAAAATGGTTTTGCAATAGGAACAACGAACGTACCCATTTTTAAAGGCTAACTGTTCATCATTGATTTTAAATGCGTGTTGACAGTTTGGGCATTTGGCATTGTACAAATTCATCGCAACATCACTTCCCTTTTAGCATTTTTAGTTTGCGTCTTTGATTGTTAATAATGTCGTGTGTTAAATCATTTAATGATGAATAAAAAATAAAGTCAACAAATTTCCTAGAGTTTATGTTCACTATGCTGCTAGCTATGATACTAGCTACGTTATTAGGCTTTGACGGGGAAAAGAAAACCTTACCGCCTTGTAAGGCTTTTTATACGAATTGCGACTTGTTCTACACGCGGCGAAAACCCGAGAGGCGATGCCAATGTTTATCTTCCTGCGCGCTAAAGGTAAATTCGCTATTCATCTCAAAATAAGGCTGATAGGCAGCTTTTACATCTTCCACTTGGTTTTCAATCAGACCTGCCAACACAATGCTACCTTGAGATTTCAATAATGTCGCAAAATAAGGGGCAAGGCTCATTAGTGGTTTGGCTAAAATATTGGCGGTTATCAAGTCCACGGGCAAAATAGCCTGCTCTTTACAATAGTCACTAAATTGCTCAGGTAAAAATGCCTGAAGCTGATCGGCTACCTTGTTGCGCTCGGCATTTTGATGGGTGGCTAATACCGCTTGGGGGTCAATATCGACCGCATACACCTGTTTTGCCCCGAGCAAAAGTGCCGCAATGCCCAAAATACCTGAGCCGCACCCATAGTCAATCACCACTTTATCTTGCAAAGGTTGTTCTGTCAGCCAATCAATACAAAGACGGGTGGTTGCATGGTAACCTGTGCCAAATGCCAAGCCTGGATCCATGATGATATTAATCGCATTGGGGTTAGGGGGTGACATCCATTTGGGCACAATCCAAAGTCCATTGGCACATTCAATGGGATGGTAATTCTTCATCCACTCACGTTCCCAATCTTTGTCATCCACTCGGCTGGTCCAAACTCTCGTCGCCACCACATCATTGGCGATATCTTGACTCACAGTTTCCAGATTACAATCGCCATTAAATAGCCCGGTCACAATCACATCATCCCACAGTGGCGATTCACCTGGCAATGGTTCAAATAACGGTTGGTCACCCGCATCATCTAAACTGATACTGAGCGCATCGGCTTCGAGCATCAAGGTTTCCGCCAGTTCGGCTTGCGATTTTTCGCATTGAATATGTAATTGCTGCCAAGGCATAAACAGTCCTTAAAAATAACAAATAAAATAATGAAAAAATAAAATAATGAAAAAATAAAATAATGAAACAATAAAAGGCGAGCGTGCTGGGTTGGTAGTATAAACGCATTCAGCCAAAAATGCGATGTGACTCAAAAATGAAAACGCCCATGTTATTGCTTGGTGCGCCCAAGCCAAAACACCTAACGGTAAGGGTAAAGACAAATAAGAAGGTTCGCCTGTTGTTATCCTTAAAACATTTCTTTAACCGATTTTTCTAACCAAGACTGCGAGCGCGGTGCTGCATTGAGCGGTTGGTTGGTATTGGTCGGGTCGCCGCCGTTATTGGGGTTATTAGGGGTACTGGGGTTGGTCTGCGTATTCCCCGTATAGCCACCTTCATTTTGGTAGGGATTGGCTGCAGGTGGGTTATTGCCAATGGTATCTGCCTCGGTTTGTCTGCGCTCAATATTGTCATACCGCTGTTGTTGGCTTTGTCCAAACTCACTCATTGCCTGTTGTTGCTGGGCGGCAAATCTTGCTTCTTGCTCGCTTTGGTATAGTTGTACCGCGCATTCACTACTATCTTGCGGTAGATTGTCGGTATCAACAGGTACATAGATGGCATTTGGACATTTTTCATGGGATAATTGTGATTTGCCGTTTTCCATCCATAGCCATTCGATATTGCCTGGCGCGATGAGATTAACCGGGGTAAGCTTTTGCTGCTTCATAAAATTGATCCACATCGGCAAAGCGCCATTACCGCCACTTAGACCTGTGGGTTTATTGTCATCTAAACCGACCCAAACAACGCTGACCACATTACCACTATAGCCTGCAAACCACGCATCGCGATAATCATTGGTAGTCCCTGTTTTACCGGCAAGATTGAGCTTGTCACCGAGCGCTAGCGCCGCTTTGGCAGTACCTTGCTTGATGACCTGCTGCATTGCATAATTGGTGAGATAGGCAGCCGTGGGGTTAATGGCTTGCTGATTTTTTTGTTCCATGCCCTGAACCACTCGTCCTTGGTCATCAATAATCGTGCGAATGGTATGAATTTCATGACGCAAGCCACCTGTTGCCAGTACTTGATAAATCCCCAACATATCCATGGGCGATAGATTCACCGCGCCAAGCAAGGTAGATGGATAATTGGGCAATGGGCTATTGATACCCATACGGTACAATTGATTTAAAAAATTGGGAATACCGAC
Organism: Moraxella sp. 179-F 1C4 NHS; assembly: GCF_045370505.1. NCBI lineage: Bacteria > Pseudomonadati > Pseudomonadota > Gammaproteobacteria > Moraxellales > Moraxellaceae > Moraxella > Moraxella sp. 179-F 1C4 NHS. The sequence goes on from NZ_JBIQEC010000004.1 coordinate 35,598, forward strand.
TTCCATGCCCACACGCACCGCGGCTTGGTTATAGGAATTGGCTAAAGCGCTGGTGAGGGGGATAATACCATGACTGCCGCCACCGTAATTGCTGGGTGTCCATGTCTTACCATCGGTCATTTTTAGCACAATCGGGCTGTCATCGACACTACTTGATAAATTGTAACGACCCTGCTCAAATGCGGTTAAGTAAATAATCGGTTTGAGTAAAGAGCCAACTTGGCGTTTGGCATCGACGGCGCGATTAAAACCGGTAAAATCACGACTACTTCCCACCACAGCAAGTAATTCACCGTTGTTGGGGTTGGCGCTGACTAGGGCGGCTTGCAAATTAGTGAGCTGTTTGGGATTACTTTTTTTTAACTGATTGACGCTTTGAATGACCGCACTGGTAGCGGTTTTTTGAACATTGGGGTCAAAACTGGTAAATATTCTTAAGCCTTCGTTTTTGAGATCGTTGGCATCATAGGTACGGGTAAGTTCTCGTTTGACCACATCGAGATAATCTGGAAAACGCGTTTTACCAATCACAGGATTGTAAGAAATGCTCAGTGGCTGTTGCACCGCTTCATCATATTGCTGCTGGCTGATTTTACCGGTTATCAGCATATTACTCAGCACCACATTACGGCGTTTTAGGGCAGCATCGGGGTAGCGTAGCGGATTGTACTGGGTAGGACCTTTGGCAAGCCCTACGAGCATCGCCATTTGGTCGAGTCGAAGCTCTTTTAGCGGGCGGTTAAAGTAAAATTGCGAGGCAAGCCCAAACCCGTTAATGGAGTGATTGCCATTTTGACCTAAGTTAATCTCATTCATATAGGCTTGCAAAATCTCACTTTTGGTGTAATGCATTTCCAGCAAAATCGCCATCACCGCTTCATTGGCTTTACGTTTGATAGTACGGTCTGAGTTGAGATAGAAGTTTTTAACCAGTTGCTGGGTGATGGTGGAGCCGCCTTGGCGTGAACCGCCCATAAAATTGCTGTAAATTGCACGTCCTATCCCGCGGATAGACACGCCGTGATGCTGATAAAAACTGCGGTCTTCTGTTGCCACCAGCGCATCAATTAATGGCTGCGGATAGTCATTGATGGTTAAAACGATGCGATCTTCATTGTTGTCTGGATAGATACCGCCAATAAAAATTGGCTCAACCCGCGCCACGCCCGATGGATTGGGATGGGTACTTTGTAATTTTTCAATTTGGTTATCTTTGAGCGTGACCTTAATAATTTGCGATGGCTCAGTATCGTTGGCGGCAAATTTAAATTCGCGTGTATGAATATAGTACTCGCCATTTTTTTTGGTATAAGTCCCGGCATTGTCATAGTTTTGGTCAGGGGCATAGGTGAGTAAGTTTAACCAATTCTCCAATTCATCATCGCTAAGGGGATTACCCACAGTTAACGTTAATGGTTGCGAGTAGACCTTTGCAGGGATGTTCCAGCGTTTGCCCTCAAATTTTTGGGTGATGACATTATCTTGGCGCACCAAATATAACCCAAGCAACACCAAGCCGCCCAATACTGCCACCACAAAGATAAAGCTCAGGATAAACATCCCTTGTTGGTTTGAGTCATGCTGGAATTTAGGCGAGTTTTGGCGATTTTTAGCGGCAGAGATAACGGTTGAATTCATACAAAAATGCGTCACGATCAAGGGTATAAAAAAGTGCTTTATCATGACCCAAAATACGCCAAAATACAATGTTAACATCGTGCTATTTTGCCACGTTTATACAGGATTTTTGAACTTTAATAGACCGTTTTGGAGTACAATAACAGTCATTTTTGGGTGAGTTAGGGTTTTTGCCCTAGGGGTTTTGATGATGCCAAACAATAGCCATTTTGGGGCAAAACAATCGGATATTGAGCGGTCGCTTGTGACCGATGCGCCTAGCCGTACGCTTGTTGAAGCGGATAGCAAATTTACTACCACATATCAAAATGTGGAGCTGGTGTTGCCAGAAGAAGGGCATTGTTTTCATTGTGGCGACCCGCTACCAAGCCAGCCATTTTTTACCCATGTATTGGGTGAAGATCGGGCGATGTGCTGTATGGGCTGTCAGCTTGCTTCGCAAAGTATCATCGAGGCGGGGCTTGAACAATACTATCTTGACCGCAGCGAAATCAATCGTACCGCCAGTCTCCCTGATTCGTTATATCAGCTGCAAGCGTATGACCACGATGATATCAAATCGCAATTTATTTACCATCAGCAAGGACACAGCGTTGCTGAGCTGTCAATCAGCAATTTGCGCTGTGCTGCCTGTAGTTGGCTGATTGAAACCCAGTTGTATCGCCTTGATGGCATGGACACTTGCCAAGTCAACCTGACCAATCAACGGATGCGCGTGGTATGGGATGATAAAAAACTGCCGATTAGCCAAATTTTGGCAAATGTGCAAGCCATCGGGTATGATGCCAAACCCTATCGGCAAGATACCCATGAGGCGATGCTCAAGCGAGATAATCGCCGTATGTTATTTCAATTGGGCATTGCGGCATTGGGTGCCATGCAAGCGATGATGTTCGCAGTGGCGCTATATTTTGGGGAATATTCAGGTATCGGCGTCAACGATCGGCAATTTTTACGTTGGGTATCGCTGTTTGTTAGTATTCCTGTGTTTTTGATTGCAGGATTGCCATTTTTTCAATCGGCGTGGTCAGCGATTAAAGCCCGCCAAGTCAATATGGATGTGCCAATTAGTATCGCCATTGTTATTACCTTTTTGGCAAGTTTATATGCGACATTGACTAGCACGGGCGAGACCTATTATGACTCGGTTAGTATGCTGATATTTTTCTTATTGGCGGGCAAATTTGTCGAGCACAATGCTAGGCTAAAAGCTGCCAATTTAGCCAATGATTTGGTGGTCGTCGAACCTGTGTTGGTCGCAAAGCTGGGTCATGAAGCGCCGTTAGCGATAGAGAATATGGATGCCTCACAAGTGATGCTCTATGCCAGTCAATATAAAGACCTTTTTTATCAGTCACTTAGTATAGACCCTGCCAATAGGGGTGATAACGAGCAAATGGTTTCGGCGCAGTCGCTAAAAGTTGGTGATATTGTCCGCATTGATGCCGGTAGCAGTATCATCAGTGATGGTGTTTTGCTGTCGGATAGTGCCACGGTGTCCGAAAGTTTATTGACCGGGGAGAGTGACTTAATCATCAAACGCTTGGGCGATAATATTGTGGGCGGTAGCCAAAATGACAGTCAGCCGTTTGTGATGCAAATCACCACACTACCCAATGACAGCCAAATGGGCGTGATTGACAGGCTAGTGAATCGCTCGCTCAGTGAAAAACCGCAAATCGCCTTAAAAGCAGACAAACTGGCGCGCTGGTTTGTTGCGCGGGTACTGGTGATTGCCGGTATGGTGTTTTTGGCCTGGTATTTTATCGAGCCGAGTCATGCCATTTGGGCAACGGTTGCCGTATTGGTCGCTACTTGTCCCTGTGCCTTGTCATTGGCCACACCCATCGCATTAACCGTTTCTACCAATCGACTAGCAAGCCTAGGGTTTTTGGCGACGCGAGGGCATACCATTACCACACTCGCTGAAGTCACCCATGTGGCGTTTGATAAAACCGGTACATTGACGTACGGTCAACCCAATTTGATGGCGATTGAAACGCTGGATATGCCGTATGGTGTTAAACAAAATCCCTCAGTGGATTTTACTGAAGATGACACCAAAAACGAAGACGAGATAAAAAACCATTTTTTAAGTATTGCAGCGAGCCTTGAAGTGGGTAGTCGTCACCCCATTGCTCATGCGTTATTGACAATGACTCGGCAAATGCATTTGCCCACTACCAGCGATTTGGTACACATTCCGGGGGGCGGTCTGCAAGCTACGATTGATGGGCTAAGTTACCGTCTAGGTCATCATGGTTTTGCAGTTCAATCAGGATTAGACGATGGGTTACTGCCAAATCTGAGCAAACACCAAGCCAGCACCAGTGTGACCTTATCGAGACAAGATAGCCTAAGCAAAAAATGGCAACCACTGGCGCATTTTTATTTTCATGATAAAGTCCGAGAAGGCGCCTTAGCTACCATTAAACATCTCAAAGACCAAGGCGCGCAGGTGCTGATGCTTACCGGTGACCCTAGTGCTCAGGCGCTTGAGGTAGCGCGCGAGCTTGGTATTGACACAGTTTATAAAGGTCTTACCCCGAATGATAAGGTACAACATTTAAAAGCGCTGCAGCAGCAAGGACACATCGTGCAAATGGTCGGGGATGGGGTAAATGATGCGCCGGTACTTGCCGCTGCCAATATCTCAACCGCGATGGCGGGTGCAGCAGATTTGGCGCAAGTCTCCAGCGACTCCTTGGTACTCAATGGTCAAATACAAGCCGTGGCAAAAGCGCGTGAGGTGGCTTTCAAGACCGATCGCATTATTGCCCAAAACTTCAAATGGGCGCTAGGATATAATTTTATCGTACTGATACCCGCTGCGTTAGGCTATGTGCCGCCTTGGTTGGCTGCGATTGGTATGTCATTGAGCTCACTGTTTGTGGTGCTCAATGCGTTACGTCTCAAACGCGCTTAACGGCGCAATTTATCAAAGCTTTATGCTTTTGGCTTACTAAAATCATACGCAGTGACTATTTGCGCATTTTTGGCAAAATCGATGAAATAATAGAAGTATTTATCATTCTCATCAATCACCCGATCGCCGTTGGTATCGGCTTGGGTTGAGAAGTAAAAACGCTTGGTCTCAGGCAGCCATTTATAATGTTTAAAATATTGATTATTGGGCGTGAGTTTCAATAAATTTTTGCCATTTAAATCGCTTAAATACAAGGTGAGCTGCTGATCAAGATTGGTTTTATTGTCATCATCATCAGCTATCTCTTTGACTTCATAGATAAAATAGCCTAGCAGTAAGGTATTGCCGACTTTGACTGCCAATGGGCTGGTTGCTTCTTTCGCGGCTTGAGGTTGGGTAGGTGCAGTTTGCGACATGGTAGCTTTCTTCTGCACTGTTTTGTCATCTTGGGTTAAATCTACCAAGGGCGTGTGCACCGCTCTTATCACAAAGTTATCTTGTGGAAACAGCCGGTGTACTTGCCCGGTTTTTAACCCTTCAAACACAATATTGTAAACACTGCTTTGAAAATCATAGGGCGCAACTTCTTGAAAGTAGCTGACGGCTGATTTTTTAGCATCACTGCCATCGCTGTCATATTTGCGATTGATAGGCACTGACGGAATGATTGGATGCAGTAGATTGGGCACACCTGCCAAATATACCGGAAAATCCATGCGTTTTAACCCGACTGTGGCAGGTGGGATACTGGCTGGGGTTTGAGCAATGATGACTTCAGGTACGTTAGACGGTGAAGGGGCAGTGTCGCTGGCTCCGTTAGTTGTATCAGGGGTGGGCTGGCAGGCGGCAAGTCCCAAGCCTAGCCCCATAGCGCTTAGGGTACTTATAGTAATATGTAATGGTCTAAAAAAATTCGCATCACGCCATTGGTTAACAAAAGACATAGAAGTCTCCATTACAAAGATAATCAAATATACTACTAAAATGATAAGACATGTACAATCTTTGGTTATATCATCGCATTCAGCGCCAAAACAGTATTGAGTGTTTTTGTCTTGACGGGTTTCAAAAGTAAACAAAAAAGATAAGTAAATTTGAAATAACCTGAAATGGAGCAAAAATGGAGCAAAAGGCGCGTGAGTAGCTATTTCATAAATTTAGGTTATAATAGTCAAAATTTAGTTAGACGCTTGAATTTTTTGCTTTTAAACTTTCAAACTTTCAAACTTTTAAGCATTGGGCGGCTAACTGGGCAGCACTATGTGTTATATATACAGTGTGTTATATGTACAGTGGTTTATGATTTATTTTCAAAAAGGGATATCTTACCGATTGCGAGTGCATGAATGTCGGAACAATTAAGTCTAAACTTAAATATCAAGCAGTCCGCGAGTATCAGTGACTTTAGTGGTCCAGGCTGGGCATCCATCATCGATGTGGTGCGCCAAATGCATGTAGGGCTATTGACGCAGCTATATCTATACGGCGAGCGCGATACAGGTAAAACCCATCTACTCAACGCTATCTGCGAATCCTTCCGTGATATCGACCAATCTGTTATTTATCTGTCGCTGCGTGAACTGATAAACGCCAATATGGATGCCATGGTGTTGTCATCGCTAGAGAATACCACAGTGATTGCGCTTGATGATATGGATGAAATTCAAGGTCATCCTGAGTGGCAAGAAGCAGTTTTTCATCTGATTAATTTATCGCAAGAATACGGCAATAAAATTATTTTTGCCAGTCGTTTGCCTGTCAAAGCGTTAAATTTTGAGCTGCGAGATTTGCTATCCAGGCTTGCTCGAGCCGCAACTTTTCAGTTGCCAACGGGCAGTGATAAGCTTGATAGACAGCTGATTTTGGAATCGGTATTACGCCGTCGTCATTGGCACTTTGACCCGCGCATTATTGACTATTTGCTCAATGAAGGTCCTCACCGCATCGGCGCGATGTTGGCAGTGTTAAACGAATTGCAGCCATTATTTTCCAATATGGAACGCACCCCATTAAACAAAGTGACCAAAGCCAAAATTCAAGATGCGATGAACATCATTGATAATTTAACGCTCAATTTTGAATTGGCGGACTTTGATGAAATTACAGAAAATGAAAATTTTTTAGATTTTTGACCGGGTTTGTCATAGGAATTGCGTGATAAATGGGTTAGAATCCATTAACAGTTTGATGTAAAACAACAGGATATCCTATGAATAAACAGTACTTATGGACGGCTGCCGCGTTGACTGCGGGCGTGTTAGTAACCACACAAACATTTGCCCAAGTCACCTTGAATGTCACTGATAATACCATCGTGACTGCCATTAATGGTCAAGAAGTCAAAAACGGCTTGCTTTCAAAACCGCAAAAAACCTATAAACTTGAGCCAGGCAAACATGTGATTACTGCCAAGTACAATCGGTTGTACGAGCTGCGCGGTGACAATCACGATGTGTTACGTTCAAGCAATATTAGCGTTCCCGTAGAGCTTGCCGACAATCAAACGTATGTGTTGGATATGCTAGGTCAACCAGAAGACTATAATGCGGCCAAAGAATATGTCAAACAACCCACACTAGCGGTGCTACAAGGCAAGCAAATCATTGCAAGTCAGCAAGCCACATCCAGCAGTAGTTCAAGTATTTTTAGCGGGTTGGGTAATGCGTTAGGCGGTGTGTTTGGTGGTAGCTCAAAAGCGGTTGAAGCTAATCAACAAACCATCAATGCCTTAGGACAATCAGGGGGCGCAATTCCCGCTATCAATCAACCTGTTGCGACCACAGTCAGTTCATCGGATAGTCTCGATCAATTTATGCAGTTATGGTTGAGAGCAACGCCAGCAGAGCGTGATAAAATTCGTCAGTGGGTGCAAAAATAATCACCCCATGCGCCCCCATGCGCCAAAACAACGATGCCAAGTGCATCGTTTTTTATGGTCATTTACCATTGCTTAGTTTTACCATTAGTTAATAGATAAGACAGATTGTACTTCTAGCTTATCGAGGGCTGGCTGGTTGATTTGTAGTTGCTGGATGCGGATACCTTGTTGTTGAAACTGATTAAATATATTGGTGATTACGCTAGCTTGCGCGTGACTAAAAGCAACTTGGATAGTATTGCCATTCTCGACCACTTGCGCATTAACAATACCTGATTGGCTAAGTATTTGTTTGATAGCATCGGCTTGACTGACTTGTTGGGTCTGGTTGGGATTGATGTTACCTGCTTGACTGCGTAGCCAAAACACATCTGCCATGGTGTCATCGTATTTTTTTTGTGCTTGGTTGGCTTTACTATGCAGCGTCCAACCACCGACACCGACCACAAAGAAAAGCAAGAACATTGCCAATATCAGCAGCGCAATCTGATCACGACGTGATAAATTTTGAAAGGCATGACCCAGAGGCGTGGTTAGTTTTTGCAGGGATTGGCTCAGTGAGGCGTGCGGTTTCATAAATTCATCTCAGTCGTAGGTTTAGTCTGCCAATTCAATATCTATCATGGCAACGGCACTGCCAGCAGAAGTTGGCGCCACTGCACTGGAAACCGCACTGGCAGTATTGGAAGACATCGCAGCGGGCATAGCAGCATCCACAGACCCTAGCTTGGCTTTTATCCCTTTGTTTACCATGTCATTGACGGCTTTGTTTAATGAATCGGCGCTTGATGATAAAAGCTGCAGTTGTAAGTGATTATTTTGAAAATTAAGCTGCTTGGCAGTCAGTTGGTACTGCTGCAATACCGGCTGTATGGACGACAATGTCTGAAGTAGGTTTGGCGTGGCTGATTGCTGGGTGGTTAATTTGCCAGATAACTGTCGTTGTAGGGTGAGTTTGCTACTAAGCGGCTCATTGGGAAACCACTGGGCGTATTGCTGCGCCAGCAAAGTTGCGGCTTGTTTTTGTGCTTGGTTATAATAATACCAACGAAGCGCATCGACCATAAAGGCTGTCAGCAGCGCACAAACCGTGATTAGGGCGATGACTTTGGCATAAGGCGCAAGCGTCGTTTTACCTTTGATTGTCGCAAAGTTAAAAAAATGTCTGACCGGGTCTTTGATTGGGGTAGGCAACAACTCAGATGATTCTATGGATAAATTAGGCATACTGGCTAATTGCTGAGCAACGGTTTCATCGTGAAAACCCGTTAAATATAGCGTTTCTAGCATGGGTAATTTGGTGAGTACCAGCGGTAAAAAACTAACCGCCATGCCGTGATAAGTATGGAGTTTTAATAACTGCGTATCTGCATCTTGGTAATAGACCGCGCTTGTGGTAGGTCTCGTTTCTGCAGCCCTCGTTTCTGTATCCCTCGTGTTTGTGCTCGTAGCTATGCTTGTATCCATTCTAGTATCAATTCTAGTATCTATGGTCGGCAGCAATAAAAAATCTGGCACTAAAGCGACTATCTCAATACCCGCCAACGAGGCAGCATTGATCCATGAATGAATATCGGCAGCATGAAGCCCAAATAACGCCGGTAACTCGCTATTGCTGACCGCCGGCTGGATTTTGACTTGTAAATCTTCTACCGACCCAATGCTGATATCTTCAAATAAATAGCGCCTGCCGGTGTCGCCCAAAGCGTTGAGCTGGCTTGCTGAAAGGGTAGGCTGGATTGTTAATAAATTGACACTAGGAAAATAGAGACAGGCTTGCAGCTTGGCTGATTGGGTGGTTTGCAGATTGGCAAGGGTCGCAAGCGTTTGCCAATCGTCAGCCGTTTGCCAAGTCTGGCTGGTTTGTTGCCATAAACGTAAGGCAGCATGCTGAGTTGGCAACCAAATATGAATCACAGAAGTGTCCTACACAAAATTGACAAATTAAATCACCTAACAGGTGGGAACAAAGCGTTTAATCTCAGCGGCAAGACTGGGTGCCAATATACCCATATCATACACACGCGCTTCAGCCAGCGCAAAACCCTCTAGGGGTTCATCCGTGAGAATATGGGCGATTTTGGCAATGATATTCATATGACAAACCACCACCATGCAGTCGCCAACAAATTCGCCTAGCGCATCCACGGCGATGTCTGCATCGTTATCGGGGGTGATGCCATCATACGTGGTCACAGGGACATGGGGAAAAAATTGCTGGATTTGGGCAAGGGTTTGCTGGGCGCGGTTGTAAGGACTGACGATAAAATGATCGGGCTCAAAGTTCTCAGCAAGCCATTGTGCGGTCTGTGAAGCTTGGGCTTGACCCAGTGCTGATAAATTTCTTTCATGGTCTGGCAGGGTATAAGCGCCTGCATCGCCATGACGAACTAAAATTAATTGCATGTATTTACCTAAAAATATTTAAAGTTATGTTTTTCAGTTATGCTTTGGCTGCACTTGATGCGGCATGACAAATTCCACATCACTTCTAAATCCTGCTTCCATCAAGTTTAACGCAACCCCAAGCGGCGCTTTGTCTTCATAGATAATATCGTGCAAAGCATGGGTAATTGGCATATAAATACCCTCTTTTATGGCTTTTTCATTGACCTGCTGGATGGTATTAATCCCTTCAGCGGTTTGCCCCAGTTTTTTGATGGCTTGGTCAAGGCTCATGCCACGCCCTAGCATATTACCAATCTGGTAGTTACGGCTTAAGGTCGATGAGCAAGTTGCATACAAATCACCCACGCCCGATAACCCCAAAAAGGTCAGCGGATTAGCCCCCGCTTGGACGCCAAATCGGCTCATCTCAGCCAATGCGCGGGTTAATATCATGGCTTTGGTGTTTTCCCCGATGTCATAGGCAGCGGCCATGCCCATGGCGATGGCATAAATATTTTTAAGCGCACCGCCAAGCTCCACGCCAATTAAATCATCACTGGCAAACACGCGAAAAAACGCACTGTGCAGTGCTGTCTGCACGGCAAGCCGTAGCGCTGCAGATTGGCTGGCAATCACGGTGGCAGACGGCATATTATTCATGATTTCTTTGGCGAGATTGGGACCGCTCATCACGCCAAAAGCCACATTGGGCAATTCATCTGCGATCACATCACTCATTAGCGCAAAGGTATCTTTTTCCATACCTTTGGTTAAAGACACGATGGCTTGAGCGCTGATAAAAGGCGCAATTTTTTGTAAAGTTTCGCGAAAAGCAGCGCTAGGGACTGCCACAAAAATCAAATCTTTGCCTTTGACGGCTGCTTGCAAATCATGGGTAAATTGCAGGCGCTCATCAAGCTTATGGTCGGGCAGATATTTTTTGTTGATATGGGTTTTTTGCATCGATTTGACGCTGCGCTTATCGCGTACCCAAAGCGTAACTTCGCAGCCATTTTTGGACGATAGATTTGCCATTGCCGTACCAAAACTACCACCGCCCAGCACGGTAATTTTGAGGGGCGCAGGTTGATTGGCGAGCTGATTGTCTAAGTCTGTCTCTAATACCGCTGTGGTGTCCGGTTTAGACTTTTTGACCGCTTTTTCAATGACGTCGGCAAACAGCTTGCTGGCTTTTTCACGATTGACATTCAGCTTTTCTAAATTTTCACTTAGATTGGTTGCTATCTGGGGTTTTTTCATTGAAAATCCTTGAATCCACTTGTCCTGCAAATACTAACAACAGGGCACCCTTTACATGAGCAAAATATAAAAACGGCTAGCTTAGCCGTTAGTTTGTGCCATTATCATAAACAATAAATGGTGTGACGTCTATCTTGGAACGCGGCGGGATGGTCGACACGGCTGTGCCAACATAGACAAAAGCAATGACTTGGTTATCAGCGGTTACATTAAACAGTTGTTTGATCGCAGGCGCATTGGCAAGTGGACCGGTGCGCCATACGGTGGCAAACCCTTGTGCCGACAAGGCAAGCAGTAGATTTTGCACGGCACAACTACTTGCCGCTATTTGTTCCCAATGGGGGACTTTATCATGGGGTTTAAAATCGGTTACACACGCGATAATCATCGGCGCACGCAGCGGCATATTTTCCGCTTTTTTGAGGGTTTTCTCGTCGGTTTCACCTTGTGCTATCGCGGCATTTTTTAATGCCGTGCCTAAGGTGTTAAGCGCTTGGTCTTCAAGTACGATAAAACGGTATGGGTTTAAATCCTTGTGATCGGGGGCGGATAGCGCCACTTCGATAGCCTGCTCGACTTGCTCGCGGTTGGGCGCAGGGGCGACAAGGTTGCCGATTGAACGGCGCGATTTGATAAAGTCTAAAATTTCTTGCGTTTGCATTTTGATTTCCTTGTTTCTTAAAGATTAGAATTATATTCTTATATCACTGAAACTCTAATTGTGTTAAATAATCATAAGTTTGTCTTTTCTTAGTCAATAACTCGTAGTTTTGATAACGCTTGTTGTATCTAGGTGTTAAAACTAATTTTTTATCTTTAAAGTCAGCGACTTTATCATTGAATAAGATGATGATTTTGTTATCTTCATTTTGAATACTTTTTACATAAGGAAAATCCGTCAAAGCAAGTTTTGAGAAGTTAATATCTTGTGATTTTTTGGTATTTAATTCTTCAGTTATCTGATTGACAATATTCACTAAGTTACTTTTTAAAATATAGTCACTGCATGACTTGATGGCGGTAGAACGTAATAGGTTATATTTAGGCGTTTTTTGAACTTCGGTAATTTGTTTAGCGGTAAGCGTTGATGGTGCAGTGTTTGCTAATTGAAGATCCACACTTTCTTGACACATATTAGGGTCGTAATTAGAATATTTTTGACGAATATAAGCTTGAGTTTTATCCATCTTTTCCAACATGTCAGATTGCTGAATTTCGCTTACACTTTGAGCAAATTGTTGATATGCAGGACTGTTTTTATCTTGCATATCTTGGTAGCTAAGATTATTAGTATCTGCTAATACCAAATTTGTCGTTAGCATTGCTATTAAAAATACAAAAACGCTTTTCATAAAAACTCTCTTTAAAATGTGCTGACTTGTTCAAAATAAGATCAAGTTTCAATATCTTTTTTGCTATCATCCAATCGGTGTTCCGCTTTTAAATACTCTTCCGATTGCATTTCAAGTAAGCGTGAGCGCGTGCGTTCAATCTCAAACGCCAATTTTTGCCCTTGATACAATTCCAAAATCGGCTGTTCTGCACGTACCAAAAGCTTCACCCGACGGTCATAAAACTCATCCACCAAATAAATAAAACGGCGTGTAGGGTCGGCAATCACATCATTGAGCGCAGGCACGTCATCGACTAGCACGGTGCTAAACTCATTGGCGATTTCAATAAAGTCGCTGGCCGAGCGCGGCTGCATACATAATGCCCGAAAATCAATGTACAGGGTGTTTTCGGTGCGACCTTTGATAGCGATATCACGACCATTGATATGAATGGGGTCTTGGATAATGTGTTGGTTGTTGCTTAGCGCGGTAAAGCGGTTGGCAAGCCAGTGGATGTTTTCTTTGGTCAATGGAGATACGTAAAGTTCGGCTTGCTGCAATACGCGCAGACGGTAGTCGATACCACTGTCAATGTTCATGACCGTACAGTTTTTTTCAACTTCGGCAATGGCAGGTAAAAAACGGTCACGGTGAATACCATTTTTATACAAGCCATTTGGCGCGATATTTGATGTGGCAACCAAGGTGATGCCTTTTTTAAATAGCATGGTAAATAAATCACCTAAAATCATCGCATCGGAGACATTGGAGACAAAAAATTCATCAAAGCAAATCACATCCGCTTCATTATGGATGATATCGGCGACTTTTTGTAGTGGGTCTTGTTGACCTTGTAGCTTGTTGAGCTCGGCGTGCACCCGTTTCATAAAGTGATGAAAGTGCTGGCGCATTTTGCTGTCGGCAGGCACCGACTCAAAAAACATATCCATCATCCAAGTCTTACCACGACCCACGCCGCCCCACATATATAGCCCTTTGGGCGGCTCAGTACGTCTTAAAAAGCTAAATAGCCCACGTTGTTTGGCGCGGTTGTCCATGATTTGTTCATAGACATTATCCAAATAAGTCATCGCAGCGCGCTGCTGTGCATCTTCGCTAAACTCACCAGATTTTAGCGCAAGCTCATAGCGTTGTAGGGGTCGTAAATTTGAGTTGGGCATGTTGTCTCTCAGCGTAAATTAAAAAGTTGTCAAATTTCCATTTCAACGTGCTTTGACGTAGGGGTATTCAATAAATAGATGCCATTAAATAGACTGCATTAAAGTGCCAAATAGCTCACGATGTCAAATACAGCAAAAATTTGAATCAAAAACACCCATCAAAAACACAAATCAGAAACTAGGATAAAATAAAAACTGCGTTATTTACTACTTAACGCTTCAAGCAGCTGTTTTAATTCCCCTAATTTACCATGAAAAAAGTGCCCTGTATCGTCAATGATGTGCGTTTGAATACCAAAGTTTTCCCCAAATTGTTGTAGCGAGCTTGGCGCAATCACTTCATCATTCGCGCCATAAATCATAAAGGTTTGTGCAGTGGGCAGTAGCAAATCTGAAGTGTCGTTTTTTTCGATAGAAGGGGCAATCAAGGCCAAATCAGTGATATCAAAATCATCCACTCCCAAAAATGCGCCTTGTTCATTGACAAGCTGAGCAAGCTTAGCGGCGACAAATCCGCCAAACGAAAATCCGCCAATCCATAGCTTGCGCGCCTCGGTTTGGCTATGAATCCATTGCAGCACGGTTAAGGCGTCTTCGATTTCACCTGTCACATTGCCGTACTCGCCCGTTGACTTGCCCACGCCGCGAAAATTAAAGCGTACCACGTGCATGTTTTGGTCGCGGGCAAAACGATACATGGTGGTCACCACCTTATTCATCATCGTGCCTTCTTGCAATGGGTTTGGGTGACAAAGAATGGCAACGCGCTCAACCGACGCGGCGTTTGGGTTAGCAACGCCCGTTGAGTCAGCTTGCCAAAGCGCGTCAACTTCAAGCTTACCGCAAGGGGCATCTATTAATTGCGAATGGGTTGATTGTGAGTGGGCAGGTGAGAGCATAATCGTCCTAATCTAAGCAAAAAACTTTAAAAAAACCACCCATCATGCTAACCAATTTCACCCAAAATAGCTAGTTTGAAAATCAACAAACCAGCCAATTGTTGCGCGGATTTTATGATTTGTAAGACCACTTGCGGCGGCTCACTTTTTACCACACACTAATACAAGCCATCAACCAAATTCTATTGTTGAAATGGTGAGTTTGCCTGGATTATTGATAATTGATGAGAACTTTAACACCGCTATTGAAAAGGGACAGCCTGCAGATCATGAAATCATCTCTCAAACCGTCTTTATTAAACATCACCACATTAAAAATTACCACTATCGCGCTGGTTGCAGCAGTGAGCTTATCTGCTTGTCAAAGTACACCAACTAATTTACCCGTGCTACAGCGCGCGAACAACACCCTAGAAACCACTGGGTTAGGCAAAAGCAAAAATATCGCCAAAGTAAATGCGTTACATATCGCAACCGAGCAGTGCCGCGGAAAATCGCCCATCGTGTTGACCGATAGCTACCAGTATAATGGCGTGTTGGATGAAAACATGGGACGCGCGGCTGACCAAGCCATAGGCATGATTGGCAGTGTGTTTGGTAGCAAAAAAACCATTGCCCGCGATGATGATTACGAATATACCATGACGTTTAGATGCCCGTAATTTATACCTAAGCCCTTTATATAAGCAAAGAAGTACAAGCAAAGAAGCACAAATGTAAAAAGGACAGCGGTAACGACAGGACAGACATAAAAAAGGTTAGGAGCGTTCCTAACCTTTATTGTTTTTGTATCACTGGCGATTTAACAAATGCTGATTGAGCTGTGAAATCACCGCTTTATCCCCTAACTGATTGATACTATCACGAATTTTTGGAATCGGCTCGGCAGCAATCGGCTGACTATCAAATAGCTTTAACAACCGCAGTTGTAATGCTGGCTCACCTTGCTCAATGACAATATCTACGAGGGTAGGCACATCAAAGGGCAAATCCGAGGTTGACTGTGCCATTGCCACCGCATGATAAGCGCCATGTGGGTCTTGGTCGGTTATAATACGGGTATTTACGGCTCTGTAAGCTTTTTCTGAAGTACCGCCTAAGACATTGATTTTGTGTAAACAGTTAAGCGCAGAATTATTTTGTAATTGTGCAATAGCAATGATGTCTTCGGCTTGCTCTTGCAAATAGGCGCGTTTTTGTGCCAGTGCCTCTAATTGCTGCTCAGTCAGTGGCTCAGCGCTTTCGGCTTTTTTTAAGTTGGCATTAAATTGAATTTCTGACATGGCTATCCCCTTATTTATATGGTTATTAGATAAGGGTTTTTTTTATAAAATCAAATCCACCGGTTAGACGAGCGCATTTTAATCACAATCCAGTTATAATCAATCAAAATAACAAAAGGGCGTGCTATGTTAGTGTTAACAGTAAATCCTGACAATATCAGTGTAAGGTTGCAAGATAACCTATGGGACATTGGGCTTACGCTAAACGTAATTGCAGAGACATTGCACGTGTTGCCACCCACTGAATTGGCTTGGGAAACGGCAATTATGCGCATAGAAGATGCTATTTCACCGCTAAAACCTAGATTGCCCAAAGATGAATTATTAAAGGTGATAGGGGCAGAGGATTTACGCTTGCTAGCGTTTGAGCAAGATGACAATGGCGATTATATTCGGGCTGAGATGCTAGAAAAAGCTTTTGCGGTGCTGGCGGGCTATCGCTCGCTGCGAGATTTACCTGCTATGCCCAATGACCTAGCGTTTTATGCCAAGGTATTGCTACTACGAGAATGGGTGCACCATTTGGATTTTGATAAGGTTTATTTGGGTTAATTGTCATCAATAAAAAATCGCCAGTACACAACCAGCGATTTTTTTAAAAAGTAATTTAAGACTGTTTTGAATATTTACTAACCAGTATTTCTTAAGCCTTGGGCAATACCATTGATAGTTAAATGAACCAAGTTAAGCGCCGCGGTATAAGACGATTCATTATCGCTCGTCGCTTCATTGGTAGTGGTTTCAGTGGTAGACCTTTCATCAGTAGTCGCTTCACGAAGTTGTTTTAATAATGCCACTTGCAACCAGTTTAAGGCATTCAAATATGGCAAGCGTAGCGCAAGTGAGCGTGCCAATGTACGGTTATCATCCAGTAGTGTTTCTTTATTGGTCAGTGTTAGCAAGGCTTTAAGGCTGCGGTGATATTCTGCAGTAATAAGTGCAAAAATAGCGTTGGCTTCAGTGGCATCGTTGGCAAGCTCAACATAAGCTTGGGCGATTTCGATATCGGTTTTTGCCATTACCTGTGCCATATTTGATAACATGGCTTGCATAAAGGCGCTATGTTGGGCGTTGTGTTGCAGTTTTGCTAAGTTTTCTGGGTTATCTGCAATCAGTTTTTCGACTGCGGTGCCAAAGCCATACCACGCTGGCAGCATTAAGCGATTTTGCATCCAAGAAAATACCCAAGGAATCGCGCGCAAATCTTGAATACGCGCCAACGACTTGCGGCTAGCCGGACGTGAGCCAATATTTAAACTGGCAATTTCTTTGACCAAACTTGTCTGCAAGAAATAATCAATAAAATACGGCTGAGTGATAAGCGCGCGGTAGCAATTAAAGGCTTCATGCGATAATTGATTCATTAGATCGCTATCAGGGCTTTCGCTATGGCTTGGCAATAGGCTCGCTTTGAGCGTTGCAGCAATCAGCGTCTCAAGGTTGCGTTCCGCGTTGCCCGCATCGGCATATTTTGCGGTAATAACTTCCCCTTGCTCGGTAATACGGATTTGACCATCCACTGAGCCTTCGGGTTGTGCCAAAATCGCTTCAAATGACGGACCACCACCACGACCCACGCTACCGCCACGACCATGGAATAAACGCAGTTGAATGCCATATTTTTCTGCCATTTCGACTAGCTGAATTTCAGCTTGGTATAGCGACCATTGACTGGTGACATAACCGCCATCTTTGTTACTGTCTGAATAACCGAGCATAATCTCTTGCAGATTGTCACGACTAGCGAGCACCGATTTGTACCAAGGTTTATCCAATAACTCACTCATGATGCGGGTACTGTTTTGCAGCGCTTCAATGGTTTCAAACAAAGGTACAATATTGATACGGCTCACGGGTACGCCATCTTTGACCAATAATAGCCCTGATTCTTTCAATAACAACGCTAGTGCCAACAAATCACTTACTTGTTCTGCATTAGAGATAATACTTTGGGTAATCGCTTTGTCACCAAAGCGATTTTTGATATCGGCTGCGGCTTGAAAAATCTCTAACTCACGCTGGGTTTGTGGCTCATAAGTGATATAGGGGTTGTATAAAGGACGTGCAGTTGCCAATTCACGCAGCAGCACACGTTGACGCGCGGATTCAGACAAAGAAAGGTAATCTTCTAAATCGGCATGTTTGAACAAATCATGGACGGTTTCGGCATGAATCCCTGAAAACTGGCGCAAGTCCAATGGCATCAAATAAAACCCAAATACTTCCACCGCGCGGATGATATCGGTGAGTCGTTCATTAGCCAGTAACTCACTGCCATTGTCCACCAATGATTGATAAACAACGTACAAATCATCTAAAAACTCGTCACAATCAGCATAGGGCTCACTAAGTCCAAAGCGACAACCGTAAGACAAATCAAACGTATGCGAGGTAGCGACTAAACGTGATGAGATAAACCCGATGGCGCGGCGATAAGGCTCTTCTTCTCTAGAGATATTATCTTCTTTGGATTGCTCGGAGAGTGCCAGTACCGCATCACTCACTTTGACATGGCGGATAGACAGCGGCAACTCTTGATATAGCTTGCCCAGTTGGTCACGATAAAAGTAAAACACCGTCGCCGCTTGGCGTTTGAACGCATAGCGAAGGGTATCGGCTGACACAAACGGATTGCCGTCACGGTCGCCACCAATCCAACCACCGATATTAAGTAAGTTTGGCATGTCAGTGTCGGGGAAACGCTCTTTTAACTGATAATCTAATTTGCGATACAAACTTGGCAAGGCTTCAAAAAAACTTAAATCAAAATAGGCAATGCCATTGTCGATTTCATCTTTGACAGTAATTTTAAAATGGCGGGTTTCATTGGTTTGCCACTGCGACAATAACGTGGCTTCTAGTTGCTGCTCGATACGATGACGTTGGTAGCCAATCGCAGTGTGGTATTGCTCAAGTAAGGCACGGATTTGACGGCGCAGTGATAAAATAGTTTGACGCTGTACTTCGGTCGGATGCGCGGTCAATACCGCACTGATAAAGGTATCATCAAGCTGTGCTTGCAACTCATCGCTGTCAATCCCTTGGGCTTTTAATTCATCAATCACATGGGCAAAACTACTTTTTGAGGCAGATTCGTCTTGTTCGTGGGCAAGGCGGCGGCGCTCATGGTGCATATCTTCGGCGATGTTAAACACTTGCGCAAATAAGCCACAAGCCCGAATGAGGTTCTTGCGCTGTTGATGGTTGAGTGTTGGCAAAATGGCTTGAATAGTCTGCTGGGGGTCTTCGCCATTTAACAGTTTATTAATGGTTTGTTTGACCGGTTCTGAGGTTTGCTGCTCAACGACCGTTATTAGCACGCGGCTAAGTAACTGGGTGTCCGCTAGCAAAGGAGAGTCTTTATCACTATCGATAAGCTCAACGAGTGCCGTATTTGACGGATGCGAGTTTAAAGGGGTTAAGCTTAAAACGTGAGGCGGTGCAAGGCTGTTTTCATTTTCAGCTGGGTTGGCGTTGGTCTGGCTCATGACTTTTCCCTTATTTGCTTTAGTCTAAAAAGTGTAACAGGACAATTATGTTAGCACAAACTATCATCACCGTAAGAAATACTAATCGTTAAAAATTCGAAATATAAAAAATTTAAAATTAATTTGGCAAGGCTTGACGTAAGTGAGTCTATTTGCTATATTCAAAAACGATACAAAACGTATCATTTGAATTTATAAAGTGGATTCAAGGAATGAATTCAAGCAATGAGATGTTTTACCAACCTCTAAAAACCAAACCTGCAAGCGACTTTCACCATCCGTTAAGATTCTAGCTAAGGACAGCCAATGAATTTCTCTGACTTATACAATCAATCCATCAACGACAAACAAGCCTTCTGGGGCGAGCAAGCCAAGCGAATCTATTGGCATCAACAACCTACCCAAATTTTAGATGATAGTAAGCTGCCCTTTGCCAAATGGTTTGTCGGTGGCGAAACCAATTTGTGTTACAACATGGTCGACCGCCATCTTGAAAACCGCGCAGAGCAAGATGCCTTTGTGTGGGTGTCTACCGAAATCAATGCTGAAATGATTGATAATTACCCCAATATTCAGAAAGCTTTTAAGGCACTGGGCAACCCCGTTGAACTGTATACCGACTATGCCAAACGCCGCTTAACGTACAACGATTTATACAAAGAAGTAAACTATTTTGCCGATGTGCTAAAACGTCATGGCATCTACAAAGGCGACCGTGTTGTCATCTATATGCCGATGATTTTGGAAGCGGCGTATGCCATGCTGGCTTGTGTGCGTATCGGGGCGATTCATTCAGTGGTATTTGGCGGATTTGCCTCGCATAACCTCGCCGTACGCATGGATGATGCCGAAGCCAAAATGGTGATTACGGTCGATGCAGGGCTGCGCGGCGGCAAGCTCATTAATTATAAAAACTTGGTCAATAAAGCGGTGGAAGAAGCCAAAGTCAAACCCAATGTGTTGGTGATTGACCGTGGCATTATGCCATATACAGCTGAGCCGCAGGACATCGACTATGCCACTGAGCGGGCGATAAGTGCCGACAACAATGCCAAAGTCGATTGTGTTTGGCTAGAGTCCAATGCGCCATCGTATCTATTATATACCTCTGGCACGACAGGCACACCCAAAGGCGTACAGCGCGATACAGGCGGTCATGCGGTAGCCCTGGCCACCGCGATGGATTTTGTCTATAACGGTAATGCTGGCGAGACGTTTTGGGCGATTTCGGATATCGGTTGGGCAGTGGGTCACTCGTTTAGCATCTATGCCCCGTTACTGGCAGGCATGACCAGTATCATATATGAAGGTTTGCCAACCACGCCAAACCCGGGGATTTGGTGGCGAATTGTCGAAGCCAATAAAGTCAATATTTTGTTAACTGCACCGACAGGCGTGCGGATGCTACGTAAACAAGACGAAATGTGGATGAGCCGTCACGATATCTCAAGCCTAAAAGCATTCTTCTTGGCAGGTGAACCACTCGATGAGCCAACGGCCCAGTGGTTAACAGGTCACATGGGCGTGCCAATCATTGACCACTATTGGCAAACTGAGTCGGGCTGGCCCATCCTAAGCCATGCCCCAAAATTTGCAGGCAATCCCGACCACAAGCCACACAAACAAGGCACACCCGGCTATCCGATGTTTGGATATGACGCCAAAGTCATCAATGAAACCACAGGAGAACCCTGCCAAGCCAATGAAAAAGGCATGCTGGTGTTAGCCGCACCTTTACCACCCGGTTGTTTGGCTACCGTTTGGCGAAATGACGAGCGTTTTATCAATGGCTATTTTTCACTACTTGATGGCAAACAATACGCAACATCAGACTATGCGGTGATGGATGAATACGGCTACTACTATATTCTAGGGCGAACCGATGATGTCATCAATGTGGCAGGGCACCGTTTGGGTACCAAGGAAATCGAGGAGGCCATCGGTCATCACCCCGAAGTCGCCGAATCGGCGGTTGTTGGCATCCATGACGAGCTTAAAGGTGAGCTACCCATTGCCTTTTGTATCCTAAAAAATCATGACTTAGTAGCAGAAACCGAAAACCGTTTCCGCATTGAGCAGCAAATCGTGGGTGAAGTCGCAAGACAGTTGGGCGCCTTGGCTAAACCTGCGGCTATTTATTTTCCCAAAGCTTTACCCAAAACCCGCTCAGGTAAAATCTTACGCCGCTCTATCAAGGCACTGGCGGAAGGCAAAGAAACAGGCGACATGAGTACGCTGGATGACCCAACTGCGATTGAGGCGGTCAGACAAGCGATGGCGGACTATTAATGGCAATCAATAAGTTGTCCACCGATAAGTTGTCAGGGCTTAAAAATCAGGGGTGATGATGGTCATGGAAAATTATGCCTTACTGGCTTTTAGGCACGCGCCCACGCCGATAGTGGTATTAAGCTATCGGCGTATCAAAGCACTCAACGATGCCTTTGCCAATTTGTTCGGTTATGCGCACGATGAGCTACTCAATCAATCGATGCAAAAATTGTTTCCCAGTGTCGAAGATTTTGAAAAAATTGGCAAAGAAGCATTAACAGGTTTGGGATTACAGACCAATATGTATTACTGCGATGAGCGCTTTATGCGTCACAAAACAGGGGAGATATTTTGGGCAACCACCCACGGACGCACCTTAACCCCAGATGACCCGTTCAAACTGGCAATTTGGCATTTTGAAAAAAAACCGCAAGTATCGTCCGAATCGCAGCTCACCGCACGTGAAGCCCAAATTGCGCAATATGTGGTCAATGGCTATACCTGTAAAGAGATTGGTAAGTCACTTGGTTTATCCCCCAGAACCATTGAAGTGCATAAAGCCAACTTAATGAAAAAACTGGGCGCTCGCAGCAAAGGTGAGCTAGCCTCAAAAATTATTGTCATTAACCCTATGGCAGCCGCCCAGCAAAACCACTCTAGCAAAACTACTCCAGAAAAACTACTTAAGTAATTAAGTATTATTGACAGTACCCCCTAACTCATTCACACTGTTTTGCAACGCGTTTAACGCTATCAAACGCTATACACCCAACACGGTAAAAACAAGGATTGTTACGATGACTACCCAAACTGTAAAACAACTCATCAACGGCGAATTTGTCGAATCAACCACTAGTGAGTGGATTGACCTGACCAACCCAGCTACCCAACAAGTGATTGCCAAAGTACCCCAAACTACTAGCGATGAAATCAACCAAGCCGTCGCGGCGGCTGCAGAAGCGTTTAAAACCTGGCGCAAAACCCCAATCAACACGCGCTCGCGCATTTTCTTAAAATACCAACAACTGATTCGTGACAACATGGATGAGCTTGCCGCCATGCTCACCGAAGAGCAGGGCAAAACCTTAGCCGATGCTAAAGGCGATGTGTTCCGTGGTCTTGAAGTCGTCGAACATGCCTCAGGCATTGGCAACCTGCAACAAGGCGCATTTATCGAAAACGTGGCGACTGGCGTGGATATGTATAATATTCAGCAACCACTTGGCGTTTGTGCAGGTATTACCCCGTTTAACTTTCCTGCCATGATTCCACTTTGGATGTTCCCAATGGCAATCGCCACCGGCAACACCTTCGTATTAAAACCATCAGAACAAAACCCGATGGTCACCATGCGTTTGGTAGAATTGGCACTCGAAGCAGGTATTCCAAAAGGTGTACTCAATGTGGTGCATGGCGGTAAAGATACCGTTGATGCCATTTGTGACCATCCAGATATCAAAGCCATCTCATTTGTGGGTTCTACTGCAGTCGGCACCCACGTCTATAACCGTGCCAGTCAAGCAGGCAAACGCGTGCAATGTATGATGGGGGCTAAAAACCATGCGGTCATCCTACCCGATGCCAACAAAGAACAATGTCTAAACCAATTAGCAGGAGCAGCATTTGGTGCCGCCGGTCAGCGCTGTATGGCATTGTCAGTGGTGATTCTAGTCGGTGAAGCCAAAAACTGGGTGGGTGATATTGTTGAACGTGCCAAAAAATTGGTGGTGGCAGCTGGCAAAGATGACAAAGACTTAGGACCTGTGATTTCAAAAGCGGCCAAAGCGCGTGTTGAGCGCTTAATCCAAGCGGGCGCAGATGAAGGCGCACAAGTCCTGCTAGATGGTCGTGGTATCAAGGTCGAAGGCTTTGAAAACGGTAATTTTGTCGGACCGACCATTTTAGATAACGTCACCACCGATATGACGTGCTATAAGGAAGAAATCTTTGGACCGGTGCTTGATATCATGTACGCCGATAGCCTAGACGAAGCGATTGCCATCATCAATGCCAATCCAAATGGTAATGGCACGGCTATCTTTACCCAATCAGGTGCGGCAGCGCATAAATTCCAACAAGATATTGATGTGGGTCAAGTCGGTATTAATTTACCCATTCCTGTGCCACTACCGATGTTCTCATTCACCGGTTCTCGCGCCAGTAAACTGGGTGACTTAGGTCCTTATGGCAAACAAGCGGTGCAGTTCTATACTCAAACCAAAACCGTCACCGCCCGTTGGTTTGATGATGAAGCCAGTAAAGGCGTTAATACCACGATTTCACTAAAATAATTTTATTTGTTGATAAACTAAGGGTTAGACAATTTTAATCCTTAGTTGCAAAGAGAAAACACAATGAATCAGTTTTATCAAGAATTATTAAAACTACCTAAAAACATACGTCAAACGGGTGAAAAATGTATAGTAGGTATTGAAAACAAAGACTTAATTTATACAAGTTTAATCGATAAAACGGAAATATCAACAGCAGATAATTTTACCAATGAAATAAAAGAATTTTCTGTTTTTTTGGGTTCAGATGCAAAAACTATTATTCAAGCATTTATAGGTTCTGATTTTTTAAATAATTTAGAAGTGTTACATATTGGAGTGTGCTCTGAGAATACAGGGCATCCATTAGATTATAGAGAAATAGCTAAAATTCTTAGTCAAGTAAGTTTCCCAAATGTACATTCTTTTAGTTTTGGTGAATGGTTGTTGATAAGTAACTCTCATTGTTTATACGGAAAATTAGGTGACATAACTCAGATTCTATCCAATATGCCTAAGTTAAATTACTTAGAACTGGGTGGGCAGTTTGAGCTTAACTCACCTATTGTTCTAAATGAATTAACGGAATTGACAATCCATTTAGATGACCCAATGACTGCAGGAAATGGTGGTTATATAAGTCAAGAGACTTTAAATAATTTACTCAATTCAAAATTTCCACAATTGGAGACCGTTTGGCTTGATTTAGACCTTGATTGGGCTGTTGATGATGAATTCAAACGGATTGATGGATTGCCTACTAATTGCAAAGACTACAAATTGACAGAAGATTTTATCAATGGTAAAAGTTGGGCAAATCTAAAACAAATTGAATTCTCAGGGGGCTATGCACAAGGTGAACTTGATAGATTTTTTAATAGCGAATTTGTCCAAAAAAATCAGATTAAGGCTATTTATGATTCAGCCTATTGTTAATTTTTAGAAAGATATTTTAATTAAAAGGATTTAACATGAATTTTTCTCTTACCGAAGACCAACAAGCCTTTGCCGATTTGGCTGCCCAATTTGCCGCCAAATCGCTGGCCCCCAACGCTGCCGAATGGGATGCCACAGGCTATTTTCCCGAAGAGGTGTTCAAAGCCGCAGGTGAACTGGGCTTTATGGGGCTTTACACCAACCCTGATTTTGGCGGACTGGGCTTGCCGCGCCTTGATGCGGCGATTATCTTTGAAAAACTGGCGTATGGCGATACGTCAACTGCCGCATTCATGACTATTCATAACATGGTCGCTTGGATGATTGGCGAGTTTGCCAAACCTGAGGTTGCCGAAAAATACTTGCCTGAATTATTAGCGGGCGAAAAATTGGGTAGCTACTGTTTGACAGAGCCCAATGCTGGCTCAGATGCGGGTTCATTAAAAACCAAAGCGGTCAAACAAGGCAACTATTACCACATTACTGGGCAAAAAATGTTTATCTCTGGGGCAGGGGCGACTGATGTGCTTGTGGTGATGGCGCGCACCTCGGACAATGGGGCAAAAGGCGTGTCTGCCTTTATCGTCGATGCCAACAGCGATGGCATCAGCTACGGGAAAAAAGAACATAAAATGGGCTGGAAAAACCAACCGACCGCCGCAGTACATTTTACCGATGTCAAAGTCCCTGCCGAGAATCTACTGGGTGAAGAAGGACAGGGCTTTACCTTTGCCATGAAAGGTTTGGACGGTGGGCGTATCAATATCGCCACTTGTGCGGTGGGTACGGCTCAAGCTGCGCTTGACCGTGCCGTGCAGTATGTACAGGAGCGTAGCCAGTTTGGCAAAACCCTTGACCAATTCCAAAACGTGCAGTTTAAACTTGCCGATATGCTCACCCATTTGGTATCGGCTCGGCAGATGGTGCGATTGGCGGCGTATCATTTGGATAGCAAATCGCCTGATGCCACGGCGTATTGTGCGATGGCAAAACGCTTTGCCACGGATTTGAGTTTTGATATCGCCAACCAAGCGTTGCAGCTACATGGGGGCTATGGTTATCTACAAGAATATCCCCTAGAGCGTCATGTACGCGATTTGCGCGTGCATCAAATCCTAGAAGGCACCAATGAAGTGATGCGAATGATTGTGTCTCGCAAAATGATGGAAGATGGGGCGTTGGCAAGATTGCAATGAATTTAAAGACATTTTAAAAGGAATTTACCATGTCAAGTTACACCAATTTAAAATTAATAATCGACAATCACATTGCGGTTTTGACGCTCAATAATCCGCCTGCCCACACATGGACAAAGGACAGCTTAGCCAGTTTAAAGCAGCTCATTAGCGACTTAAATGCCAACAAACAAGTCACCGCTTTGGTGGTGCATGGCGATGGCGAAAAGTTTTTTTCCGCAGGGGCGGACTTGAACAGCTTTGCCAGTGGTGACAAAGGACAAGCAGCGGAGATGGCAATTGCGTTTGGTGAAGCATTTGAAGCGTTATCAAGCTTCCGTGGCGTTTCGATTGCCTGTATCAACGGCTATGCGATGGGGGGTGGGCTTGAGTGTGCATTGGCGTGTGATATCCGCATTGCTGAAAGTCATGCCCAAATGGCACTCCCTGAGCTATCTGTTGGCTTGTTGCCGTGTGCAGGGGGTACGCAAAACTTGCCGTGGCTGGTGGGTGAAGGCTGGGCAAAACGCATGATTTTATGCGGTGAGCGTATTAAGGCAGATAAGGCGCTGCAAATTGGTTTGGTGGAAGAAGTCGTGGAAAGCGGCAAAGGGTTAGAAACGGCTTTAGAATTGGCTCAAAAAGTGGCGAAGCAATCCCCCGATGCGATTGCATCGAGTAAAACCTTGATTATGTCGGCACGTTATCAACCACCAAGTTTTAACTGGATAAAGGAACGTGAGTTATTTATCAAATTATTTGATGGCGACAACCAACAAGAAGGTGTCAATGCGTTCTTAGAAAAACGCTCGCCAGAGTGGAAATAAATTGATTTTAAATTAACTTATGCCATAGAGTGGGTTAGCAAAACGTTATCCCATAAACTCACGTAAAGGTATTATATGAAAAAAATTTCAGCAATCCTTCTATCATTCTCTTTATCATGCTTTTTATCAATGACAGTTACATCACTTGCTTGGGCAGGTGATCAAAGTATATCCACGCAAGAATCAAAACAGTTAATAGGTAGCTTTTATAATCAATATGTTTTTGGCAATGAGGAATTAGATAATACTAACGCTTCTAATTGGGGTACGCAGAAATTTTTAAAGAAATTAAAACAAGATTACGAATACGACTGTGAATCAGATGACTGTTATGCAGCTTATGCTTTAAGAACGGGGGCGCAAGATGGGGACGGAACTAGTAGTGTAACCAGTATCACGCCACGTTCAAATGATTGGTATCGTGTGAGCTACAGAGATATGGGCTGGAAAGGGGTAACGGATGTTAAAGTCGTTGGCGTGAATGGTATTCCAAAATTAGATGACTATAAATTTGTTTCAAGCAATGTCAAATAGCGCAATCATTAAATTACAACGCTTTGAAAATCAAAAAGGATTTTATAAATGGAAACTCAAGACCAACCTGTAATATTTGAAACGATAGCCACCGAAGGCGGTCATCAAATCGGCACGATGACATTGAACGACCCAAAAGCCCTAAACGCCCTAAGTGTCGATATGTGCAAAATGATGGCAGAGCAGTTAGGCAAGTGGGCAACTGATGATAACATCGTCGCCATTTTGCTAAAGGGTAGTGGCGACAAAGCGTTCTGTGCAGGCGGCAATATCCGCAAACTGTATGACAGCATGACTGACACCCCGCCCCAAGTGCCTATGCAGCAGCCCAATCCGTACGGGGTTGAATTCTTCGAAAACGAATACAGCCTATACCGGCAAATGCACTTTTACCCAAAACCGATTGTCTTGTGGGGTAACGGCATTGTCATGGGCGGTGGTATGGGCTTGATGGCGATGTGTAGCCATCGTATCGTCACCGAAACCACCCGTTTTGCCATGCCAGAGATTACTATCGGCTTATACCCTGATGCCACAGGTTCGTGGTTCTTGGCGCGCATGCCTGCCAAAATTGGGCTGTTTTTGGGCTTGACAGGGGCGAACTGTAACGCCAACGATGCGATTTTCTCTAGCCTTGCTGAGTATGCGGTGGCAAGTAGCGAATATGACAAAGTGCTTGACGCGCTAAAACAAGCCAATTGGCAAGCTGACAACAATTTACATGATATCGCAAGCCAAGCCTTAGCCAAAATTCATCATACCGAGCATTTAGCAGACAGTCATTTGATGATGCATTTTAATACTATCCAAGCGCTAGTAAACAAAGGCTCAGTGCATGATATAGATGCAGCGTTGCGCGATGACAACTTTACCAAAGTCAACGGCGAAGCGGATAAATGGCTCACCAAAGCGGTCGAGACTTATCAGCACGGGTGCCCTGTTAGTGCGGCATTAACGGTTGAGATGTTTAAACATGCCAGCAAATTATCGCTTGAGCAAGTGCTATATATAGAGATGAATGCGTCGCTACATTGTGTTAATTACCCCGATTTTCGTGAGGGTGTACGCGCGTTACTGATTGATAAAGACAAATCGCCAAAATGGCGTAAAACCCTTGATGAATGCGATGCCCGCTATATCCAGTCACATCTTGCGCCAGCTTTTCCCAATAGCGAACATCCATTTGAGGCTTGGTTGGGTAGCGATTCGCTCTCAGCAAAATTAGCCAAACTTGCTGTATAAAGTTTACAAACACCACAACATACAAGGAATGTATATGCCAAATAATCAACAAACAGCCATTAAAAAAATTGCTTTTATCGGGCTTGGTAATATGGGCAAACCGATGGCAGAAAATCTTATCAAAAATGGCTTTGCCCTCAACGTATTTGACCTAAACACCGCCGTGCTAAACGACCTTGCCAAACAAGGGGCAAACGTGGCGACTTCACCTGTGGACGCAAGCAAAGAGGTAGATATGGTCATCACCATGTTACCTGCAGGTCAACATGTCAAAGAGGTATATCTGGGTAAAGATGGTAATAAAGGCTTACTCGATGTGGTGAGTAAAGATACCTTGCTGGTCGATAGTAGCACCATCGCAGCGAGTGATGCGCGTGAAGTTGCGCAAGTCGCGGCAGAAAAAGGTATTCAGTTTATGGATGCGCCCGTATCAGGCGGTACGGCAGGGGCAGCAGCAGGGACACTCAGCTTTATTGTGGGCGGGCAAGCTGAGCAATTTGAGCAGGTCAAACCCGTTTTAGAGGCGATGGGAAAAAATATCTTTCACGCGGGCGAGGTCGGTGCAGGTCAAGTCGCCAAAATCTGTAATAACATGCTGCTTGGCGTGATTATGACAGGGACAGCCGAAGCCATGAATTTGGGCGCCAAAAACGGATTAGACCCAAAAGTCTTAGCCAGTATTTTGTCAGCCAGCACCGGTCGTAACTGGGCGCTGGAAGTGTGTAATCCGCATCCCGATGTTGGTGATGCCATGCCATCAAGCCGTGGTTATACAGGTGGATTTATGAGCAAACTCATGCTCAAAGACATGAACCTTGCCAAACAAACAGCCAATGATACCCAGGTGGTGACACCAATGGCTGACCAAGCGACGGCTCTGTATAGCAAACATAGCGAGCAACATGGAGATAAGGATTTCTCAAGCATCATGGCGCATTATGATGCGAACGTTCTGCAATAAGTTTTGGCGTTTAGTAAAAAGCTAGGATTTTTTTCTGGCTTTTTTCTAGTCGTTAATTCAAAAGTTAACCCAAAAATAGGGTAGAATTAGCGTCAATCCCAATTTATCGCATCAGTTTTATTATGTCTAAGCCAACAGCACGCCCCAAAAAACCGAAAATTGTCTTTTTTGATATTGATGACACGTTGTACATCAAGCAGCAAGAAAGGGTGCCGCAATCCGCGATTGAGGCACTTAAAAAATTAAAGCAGCAAGGCATTATGGTCGCTATCGCCACCGGTCGGGGTCGTGCGGTATTTCCCAAAGCTGTGTATGAGCTCATTGAAACCGTGGGTATCGATGTGCTGGTCACCATCAACGGTCAATGCAGTCACCACCAAGGTGAATTGTTAGCGCATTATCCGATGACCACTACGCAAATTAAACTGATTACCGATTATCTTGAATCAAACAATTTATCCTATGCCTACATGACCGATACGGAAATTATCGCGTTAGCGGAAGATGATGCGCTGTCAGAAGCTTTGAATTCGCTTAAAATAGCTTACCGTACTGCCCGTCATGATGACATTGATTTGTCGATACCTATTTATCAAGTCGTGGCATTTCATCCTGACAACACGCAGGTAAATTTTGAATTTCCCTCGACTTTAAAAATCATGCGCTGGCACAAAAACGGTATCGATATTCTAGATGCGACAGGCTCGAAAGCACGCGGCATTGCGCAGGCGCTCAATAAACTGGGGCTGGATTTTGAAGATGCGATGGCATTTGGCGATGGGGTGAATGATATCGAAATGTTACAGACAGTTGGCTTTGGCGTGGCGATGGGGAATGCCCATCCCGATGTGAAAGCGGCGGCTGACTATGTATGTCCGACTGCGTGGGAAGATGGTATCTATCAAGGTTTACAACATTTGGGTTTGTTGCCACATTGATGAGGCAGCAAATGATTAAGCCTCGCCATGTTATATAAAATCTATCAATAAAATCGCCTTGAGCGTTTTAACTTTACCTTGTCAAAAATTCCAAGGATAACATTTAAATTTCCCCAAAAAACGCATCACGAATATCATCGGCAGCTTTTTGCATATCAGGTACAAACCCAATCAAGTCCTCGAGGGATTTGCGCGTTTTAGGTGCGGTTGTGTACAGTGAGCCGATGTAACGACCTTGGGTGTCATTGATTGCGACAGCAATTGAGACCGCTTGGGCAATATATTCTTCATCAGAAATTGCATAGCGCAGCTGGGCTACCTGCTAAAGGCTTTGATTGAGTACATCTCTATCGGTAATCGTGGCAGGTGTGATAGCGGTTAACGATAAATTTTTTAGTAGCGTGACCCTATCATCTTTTGTGAGCGTACTTAGGTAGATTTTACCAGCCGCCGTACACCAAATGGGTGCTTGCGAATCAGTGGGCATATACACTTGTAAGGCAGAAGGACAAGGTACGCGGTCGGTATATACCATGTTGACGTAATAAGGTACCGCCATGCCACAGGTTTCACCAATTTTATCAACCAGTCTTTGCAAAATCGCAAATCGCTGAATCGCCACTTGCTGGCTTTGCCACAGATGAATCGCCATATGCCGCGTACGCGATGCCGGCACAATAGTACCATTGATATCGACCCGCACAAAGCCTTCCTCTTGCAGCTGCTGTATCAGTCGGTGCATGGTCGGTTTTGGAATATCCAAAATCTCAGACAAATCCAGTGGCGATAAAGGACGCTGTGCCGCAGACACGGCTTCGATGATTTTTAAAACACGGGTAATAGAAGAAACTCGAGCCATTATATTGTCTTTTTAAGTCTAAGGTCAGCACGTCGCCAGAAAAAATTGAAAAAAATATTTTGCAAAGTTAGCAGTGATTAAAGTGCAAGGTTTTTTGATTATACCAAAATTTTTTTAAACTTCACCTGCTATTTGCAGGTTCATCATGCATAACCTCAGCGCTGCACACCCAATTTGCTTTCAAATTGAGCTTGCGGGCAATATCCGCTAATATAGTCGGCATTTAACGCTTAACCAAGCCACAGTTATCAATACCAAGCCACATTTATCAATTTGGGGAAAACACATGCCGCGTTTTGTCAGTTTTAATATCAATGGATTGCGGGCGCGCCCACACCAGCTTGAAGCCATTCGCGATATCATCGCGCCCGATGTCATTGGGCTACAAGAAACCAAAGTACATGATGATGCATTTCCGCTACAAAGCGTGCAGCAATTGGGCTATCACGTCGAATTTTTTGGGCAAAAATCTCACTATGGCGTGGCGTTATTATCGCGACAAAAACCTATTTTTGTACAAAAAGGCTTTCCAACCGACAGCGACGAGGCGCAGCGACGATTTATCCATGCGCGCTATGATTTTAATGGCAAATATATTGATGTGCTCAATGGCTATTTCCCCCAAGGCGAAAATCGCAAGCATGAAACCAAATTTCCGATGAAGCGCAAATTCTATGCCGATTTAACCGGCTATATCTTGCAGCTTAAAGCAGAAAATCGCAGTATGATTTTGATGGGGGATATGAATATTGCGCCGCTTGATTTTGATATTGGTATTAGCGAAGACAGTGTCAAACGTTGGCTAAAAAATGGGACGTGCTCATTTTTGCCCGAGGAGCGAGAGTGGTACCAAGCCTTGCTTGCGACAGATTTGCATGATACTTATCGGGCGTTATATGCCGACGGTCAAGCCTTGAGTTGGTTTGATTATCGCAGTAAAGGATTTGACGATGAGCCAAAGCGGGGGCTGCGCATTGACCATATTTTGATGACGCCTGATTTGGCGGATAAGCTCAACGGTGCAGGCGTCAGCTATGATTTGCGTGCCATGGAAAAACCCAGCGACCATGCCCCGATTTGGGCAGATTTTTTGGATTAATCAATTAAACAACAGTAAGGAGCGCTCTCATGTCAGTTGGCAATGTCGAACTTGTAAAATTAAACCCAGTGAAAGGGATAAAAATTGGCATCACCGAAGCCCACGTGCGCTATGCAGGGCGCAAAGACTTAACGGTTTTTGACATCATAGCGGGCGCAAATACCGCGGTTGTCACCACGCAAAACCAATTTTGTGCCGCACCTGTGCAGTTGCTGCGAGAATTTATCGCCAAAGACAGCCCCCGTTATTTGATTGTCAACACAGGCAACGCCAATGCTGCCACAGGTGAAGACGGTAAACAGCGTGCCAAAACAACTTGTGTGGCATTGGCAGAAAAAACCGGTGTCGCAGCCGAGCAAGTATTGCCTTATTCCACCGGGGTGATTGGGGAAACCCTGCCGGCGGATAAAATTATCGCGGGGTTAGACAGCGCCTTAGCCAATTTAACCGAAGATAATTGGCTTGGCGCCGCCCACAGCATCATGACCACCGATACCACCCCAAAAGGACATAGTGAACAAGTCACAATTGATACCATCACCTATACCGTGACAGGTATCTCAAAAGGGGCGGGCATGATTCGCCCCAATATGGCGACCATGCTTGGCTTTGTGGCAACCGATGCCAACATTAAGAAAACATTGCTACAAAATATCTTGACCGACACGGTGAATCAGTCATTTAACCGCATCACAGTGGATGGCGATACCTCAACTAATGACTGCTGTACGTTGATTGCCACAGGACAAGTTGGGGAGATGATTGACAGTGAAAATCACCCGCATTATCAAGCGATTTATCAGGCAATTAACAATGTGATGATTCGAATCGCGCAATTGATTGTACGCGATGGTGAAGGGGCAACCAAATTTATCACGGTCAAAGTGACAGGTGGTGAAACCTCTGAAGAATGTGCCAAAATCGCGTATGAAGTGGCGCATTCACCGCTGGTAAAAACCGCATTTTTTGCCAGCGACCCAAATTGGGGGCGTATTTTGGCAGCGGTAGGCAAAGCGGGCGTGATGCTCGACCAGTCAAAAGTGGCGGTATCACTCGATGATGTGCGTATCTGCGAGCGCGGCGGCTTGGCACACGACTATACCGAGGCGCGTGGCAGCCAGGTGATGAAGCGTCCTGAAATTACCATTCATATTGAACTGGGTCGTGGGCAGGCGAGTGATACCGTCTATACCTGTGATTTATCATACGAGTATGTCAAAATCAATGCTGATTATCGTTCTTAAAGTCAATTAAAGGTAACGAATGAAAAAACTAACCACCCTGCTTTTTGTGCTGACCACCGCTGTTATATTACAAGGGTGTGTGCATAAAATTGTCACTGTTCCTGTCAAAGTTGCCTATAAGACCACCAAAGGGGTGGTCAAAGGCACGGTAGCTGTCGCTAAAGCGGTAATACCAGGCGGCTAATACCAAGCGATAGTGACGACAAAAAAGACTAAACACAGGCTGTCTAGTCATTTATTTATGTCGCACTCGTTCATTGATGGCAATCATGTATGGCAATCATGCGTAGCGTCTTTGCCGTAACATTTCATACAGACAAAGTGACCCTGCTATCGCCACGTTTAGGCTTTCTTGACCATTGGGCTGCGGTAGCGCAATCGGGGCAGATTGACTAAGTAACCTTTCATCGACGCCTTGTCCTTCATGTCCCATAATTAAGGCTAACGGTTGTCTCAAATCGGTCTGATAAATAATATGATCGG
Source organism: Moraxella sp. 179-F 1C4 NHS (assembly GCF_045370505.1). Taxonomy (NCBI): domain Bacteria; kingdom Pseudomonadati; phylum Pseudomonadota; class Gammaproteobacteria; order Moraxellales; family Moraxellaceae; genus Moraxella; species Moraxella sp. 179-F 1C4 NHS. The sequence goes on from NZ_JBIQEC010000004.1 coordinate 69,712, forward strand.
TATGTGAGCTCGTGGCAAACATCGGCACTTTGACCTTCATTAAAATCTCATCTACGCTGATGCCTTCAAAAATCGTTAAACTAAAATTCGCCCCCATGCCGGCTCGCAAGGTTTTGGGCGACCACGCCGATGCTGTGCCCGTGGTACAGATAATGGTTTTAATTCCCACAGCAGATGCGGTGCGTAACAGCGTGCCTAAATTGCCATTGTCCTGCACACCATTGATAATTAAGCAGTCGCTGGTGATGGGCTGATTAAAGTCTAAATGCGGCATATCAATCATCGCCATGATGGGCAGGCTCTCGCCCAGCGTGCGAATCTCTTTATACAGATTATCGCTAACCGTTAACGTTTTTACCTGGTTAAGCCGACCGAGCAGGGCGTTGATTTCGTCATTGTGCAAACCACTTTCGCTGACAATCACGGTTTCGGGCGTGAGACCAGCATTTAGATACGCTTCAAGCAAATGCGTGCCTTCGATCACGGTTTTGCCCAGTTTCTTACGCTGGCGTGATTGGGTCAGTAAGGCGTGAGTAGTCTTGATGGTCGGGTTGTCTTTGGAGGTGATTATCATTTTGTATATTACTTATTCATAAAATTAGCTTTTTACCGCTATATTTAACTGCATAGTCTTTAAAAACTTCATAAACATCGGTATTTTCGGCATTTTGAAAATACGTCATTTCAATTTTATACTTTTTGTTCTTTGTATGTATGACTAAAGTCGGTATATTAAACATCATACTGATACTGGTGTCTTGTATATCTTGCCAATTAATCTTAAAACCTTTACTAGGGTGATTAAAAGTCACTTGCTGTTCATCAAAAACAAAGGTCGGTAAATTTTGAGTGAGTTTGCGATTGCTTACTACTACCTTACCTACAAGTATTAAAGGAACTAAAACTAAAGTAAAATCCTTTAATGTTTTAATTGGGTCTTTAGTACCATTTATGATTAACATCAATAATAATGACAGCATGAATAAACCACCCAAAAGCAAAACAGCGAATAGTAAAATGTTTACCCATGCTGGCTGTTTAACTGGCTCAAAATAAAATTCTCTTTTCATTTCATGCCAATCTCAATTCATCTCGTCATGCAACTTTTTAACATACTCCACTTCGTTTTTTGCCCCCAGCACCACAGGCACGCGTTGGTGGATACTGGTCGGCTCGATATCCAAAATACGATTGATAGCATCGGTACTCAAACCACCCGCTTGTTCAATCAGCAAGCTCATCGGATTGGCTTCATACATCAGACGCAATTTACCTGGCTTATCAGGGTGTTTGGTGTCAAACGGATAGCTAAAAATTCCCCCACGGCACAAAATACGGTGAATATCGCCCACCATCGCCGCCACCCAGCGCATATTAAAGTCTTTACCACGCACGCCAGTTTTACCCGCCGTAAACTCGTCAATATAACGCTGCATCGGTGGCAACCAATAGCGATAGTTAGAGGCATTAATCGCATACTCTTTGGTATCTGGGCTAATTTGCACTTGGTCTTTGATTTGCACAAACGCTTTGGTATCGGGGTCAAGACTAAACATGGCCACACCCTTGCCAAGCGTGATTGACATCACAGTTGAGGTGCCATACAAAATATAACCCGATGCCAACTGCGCAGTTCCTTTTTGCAAAAAGTCCTCATCCGTCGCAGGATGACCTTGGTTGTTGTAGGGTAAAATCGAGAAAATTGTACCGACTGCCATATTAATATCGATATTAGATGAGCCATCAAGTGGGTCAAACAGTACCAACACGTCGCCATCTTGATTGGCAGGGGTGGCGTTATCTAATTCTTCAGAAGCCACACCCGCGCAATGCGGATTGCTGCTCAAAGCGTCTAGCAACAAATCATTGGCAATGACATCGAGCTTTTTTTGCTCTTCGCCCTGCACATTTTGGTTACCCGCTTCGCCCAAAATATCCGCGAGCGCGCCGCGTTTGAGCAAGTCGCTGATTTGAATGCCGACTTTGGTAATGGTGGTAATGATGTCGGCAACGGCAGGTTGGGCGTTTTGCGCGGCAAGATAAGTTTCAAGATTTGACATAAGTAGACCTTATTATAAAATTATAAATTAACATCCTAAGCCAATCATATACGATTAAGCAAGGTGAATTTAGACCTCATGAATTAAAAAAAATATAGACAATTTGCCGCAAATTGTAGCACTTTTTGAGCCGTCTTATCAGCGATAATCGCAAAATATTGGCGTATTTATTCCAGCCGATTTACGGTAAAATAGGCAAAATTTATACAAATAACAACAAATCTAGGTGGCTGATGAATATTTTAAACACCCAAACTTTATCCAACGAAGCGCTACAGAGCAAGCTTGATCAAGCGATGGCAAAGCCAGAAATGAACGAAGCAGGTGATTTGCGGCATTTTATCGGCGTAGAAGGGTTATCCAAAACGCAGCTGATGGCCATCATCGAAAAAGCCAATGGTTACTTAACCGACAATGCCGGTCGCCCCAACAGCATTCGCAATAGTGATGAGCTTGAAGGCTGTACGGTGATGAATTTGTTTTTTGAAAACTCTACCCGTACCCGCACCACCTTTGATGTGGCTGCCAAACGTCTTGGCGCTAGTGTCATCAGTATCGATATTGCCAAATCCAGCACCCAAAAAGGCGAAAGCTTACGGGATACGCTGTGGAACCTTGAAGCGATGACAGCGGATATCTTTGTGGTGCGTCATTCATCGAGTGGGGCTGCGCATTTTATGGCAACCGAAGTCACCCCAAACATTGCCATCATCAACGGTGGTGACGGCTGGCACGCGCATCCGACCCAAGCGATGCTCGATATGCTCACGATTTATCGTGAAGCGCCAAGACCGTTTGAGGAATTAACGGTAGCGATTATCGGCGATATCAAGCATAGCCGCGTTGCCCGTTCGGACATTGCAGCGCTCAAAACCTTGGGTGTCAAAGAAATTCGCGTCGTGGCGCCCAAGACATTATTACCAAAAGGCATTGAGCGTTATGGTGTCAGTGTCTATAACGATTTGGACGCGGCGGTAGTTGACTGTGATGTCATCATTGGTCTACGTATTCAAAATGAGCGTATTGGCTCGCCGCTGTTGCCATCGACATCCGAGTATTTTAAAGCGTATGGCATCACTACCGAACGCCTTGCCCTTGCCAAACCTGATGCGCTTGTCATGCACCCAGGACCGATGAATCGCGGCGTTGAAATCTCATCAAGTGTTGCTGATGGCGAGCAATCGGTGATTTTAAAACAAGTCAATAACGGCATTGCGGTGCGTATGGCGGTATTGGCACTGGCTATGCAAGGGCAACGTGCCGCACGCAGCGCATCTTAAAATTTAGCAAAAAAAATGACAAAGTAGGCAAAACCAAAGTAGGCAAAACCATGACGCTTCAAAATCTTTTACCTGCCAACTGGCAATTTGATACCACGCAGCTTAACCCTATCGACACCGATGGTAAATGGCTATTACCGCCGCTGGTGGATTTATGTGCGCGCCTGCGCGAACCTGGTCACCAGTCGCATGGCACATTAAAATCAGAAGGCGCCGCGGCTCGAAAAAATGGTTTTTTGCATGTGGTTATACCACCTGATACCAACCCAGTACTTGAGAACGGCTCTTTACTGGCAGGCTTGCGAGAGCGGGCTTATCAAGATGGTGGTATTCATCTGCATATATTGGGGGCGATGACCGCAGGTCTTGAAGGTGAAAAACCCGCCAATATGCTTGGGCTAAAGCAAGGTGGCATCATCGGGGGCAGCAATGCTCGTCGCAAATTCGCCAATGATGACGTACTACTGCAAGCCCTTGATTATGCAGCGACCTATGACATCAAAGTATTTTTTTACCCTGATGAACCCAGTTTATCCAAAAACGGTGTCGCCCATGATGGCTATATCGCATCTTATCACGGTTTGGCAGGGATTCCTTGGATTGCTGAAACCGTGGCGTTATCCAAGCAGCTGTTGATTGTTGAAGAAACAGGCGTATCGGCACATTTTGGTCAGCTGACCACCAAATCATCGATTGATTTGATTCGCTGGGCGAAACAAAGGGGCTTGCCCGTGACCTGCGATGTGGCGATGCACCAGTTACATTTAACCGATGATGCCCTGATTGGTTTTAATGCCTTGGCGTATGTGTTGCCGCCCCTGCGTTCCAATACAGACAAAAAAGCGCTGCAAGAAGGCTTGCAAGATGGCACTATCGATGCGATTTGTAGCCACCATGAGCCATTGGCAAAAACCGCTAAACAAGCGCCATTTGCGGAGTGTAAACCCGGTATTAGCAACTTTGATACTTTTATGGGGCTCGCTTGTCAATTGGTCAAAGAAGGTATTTTGACCCCAGAGCAGCTAGTAGAAAAAATCGCACTCAATCCTGCTAAAATCGCTGGCATTGAAGCTAGCTATCATCAAACGGGCGGGGCGGTGCTGGTTGACCCTAGTTTGACTTGGACGGTGACAAAAGAATCGATGATATCGCAAGGTAAAAATACGCCATTTATCAATAGTGAACTGACAGGGAAAGTCGAGCAAGTCTATTTTTAGGCTTGTTTGAAGCTTGTTTTAAGTTTGTTTCAAGATTGGATACGGTAATGAATCATGCCAAAGGCGTTTAAGCAGATAGCCCCGACAGTGCCTAATAGCCATCATGCCAAGAACGCCATCATTATGGTCGCTATCTATGAGCTGGTAAAAGGATTGGTAGCGCTAGGGGTGGCGGCTATTATTTTTGTAGGGCATGATAAATTGCAATGGATTGCGCGGGTGGTTTCACAGGCGCTGCATCGTATCATGGGCATGGCACTGCATCACCAAATAGAGGCACTAAATCACTATGCTTGGGTCGCCAACCAAAATTGGCAAAAAGCCTTTTGGATAGTCGTGGGCTATGCGCTGCTGCGTTTTGTGGAAACCTACGGCCTTTATCGAGATAAGATATGGGCGTATTGGTATAGCGTTTTGGGCTATGGCGTGTTTTTGCCGCTTGAGGTTTATGAGTTGTTGAGCCATCGGTTTAATTGGCTTAATATTTTAATACTGCTAGTCAATATCGTCATTGTGGTGGTGGTCTATCGCAATATGCGCGCCAAAGGGTTATTGGGTAAAAAGATAACACAGGCTTAATCTATTGATCAAAAAAAGCGATAAAAAAAGGGCAGAATCTGCCCTTTTTTACTCGCCAAACTAGCTGTCTGGTCTAGCTGTCTGGTTTATCTTTTTCGGTAATGATACGCGGAGATTTTTTGCTCGCATTGGCTGCAATTTTTGATTTGATGAAATTAAAAGGATTGTACGGGCTGTTAAGTACGCTAGCCGGTACAATCTGACGAATTTTAGCCATCACTGCCGTATTGTCACCTTTTGGTTTGTCATCATCCGCTAGGATTTTTGATTGGACTGTTTGGGTGGTGGTAATTTCATTACTAAAACTCGTGTCATCTAGGTTACTGATATCCCAACGCATATTGTCAAAATTATTGGCATTCAAATAATTGTCAATCGCAAATTTATGCTCGTCTGTGGCATTGCCATTTTGTGGGGATGAGGGAGTCGCTTTGTTTTCGCTATGACTGTCGTATTCACTGTTACTTTCTTCAAGCGTCTTTAGCGGATGTTTATCATCTAACCCGTTATCATTTGACAAGCGTGTCTGATTATCATGAGCTTGCTTAGCAACTGATGATTCATGTGATAATTCATCCGATAACTCATCGTTATTTAGGGCATTAAAATCACGCGGTTGACTCGATAAGCTACCTTGACCTTTAAAATCAAGCGTACCATCAAAGCCAGTCGCTTGCTCGGCGTCAGTTTCTTTGATACGTTTATCTTCATTGACCACGTCACTGACTTGACCCCCTGATAGTCCTGAGCCTTCGCGTTGACCGGCTAGTTTGTTACCTTTCCCTTTTTTTCCCTTATCTGGCTCGATGTCTTCGGCATTTGGGGTCTGACGCGGCGCGATACTATCAAAAATACTTGCCATCGACACATCAAAATTATATTTGAGCATGGCTTCACCACGCGCTAAGGTATTAATCCACTGCACAGTCCAAGGCGCGTTATTTTTAAGTTTTCGCAAATCCTTTTCATGCGGCAAAGGATAGGGCATATTTTGATAAAATTCCCAAAAACTATAATCATCGAGCGAGCGTTTGAGCACATATTCATCTTTATCACTGGTGGTAATGAGATTGTTATCTTGTAAAAAGCTAATATAAGTGTACCAATTTGGCATCTCTTGGCGACCTAACACATCACGCAGACCGGCTTCGGTGACGACATTGCCTTTTTTATGCTCACGGTATAACACGTTTAGCATATCCATCAAGCTAAACAAGGCATGACGTGGGAAGATTTCTTTGGTCTCAAAAATGGTCAAACAGTAGCTGATTTGCACGCCAAGCAAGATAATATTCCAAGAAATATAAATCCAAAGTAAGAACAACGGCAAAATCGCAAACGCCCCATACACCGCTTTATAACTGGTAAAGTTGTCAACAATTGCGCCAAAGGTGAGTTTTAGGATTTCAAAGATAATCCCAACCACGACACCTGCAACCAGCGCATGTTTAAAACGTACTTGGCAGCGTGGTACAAACCAATACATGGCCACCAGACCCATCAGCATAATTGCAATGGAGCCGATTTGTACCCAAATCGCCCAGTCAATCCCATAACCACCAATCTTTTGATTTAAAAAACTCAAACTTTGAACGGTACTCGAGACAATCATCGCTAACGCAAGCACAATAGGCAACAGGGTAATAATCACCCAATAACGCACCAGATTGAGCCAGCTGGTCTCTTTTTTTTCAACGCGCCAAATTTGGTTAAACGCGGTTTCAATCGTCATTAAAGTGGAAATGGTGGTAAAAAATAAGATACCCACACCGATGATGGTTAAATTGGAGGAATTGCTGGTAAATTGGTTAAGATACTTGGTGACCTGTAATCCGGTACTGGGCAAAATATTACTAAATATTAAGTTTTGAATCTGCTCACGCGCTTCTGCTAACTGCGGGATGGTGGAGAGAATCACCACCAACAAGGTTAAAATCGGCACAATAGACAGCAGCGTGGTATAAGTCAATAATGCAGCTTTTTGACTACAATTATCATCAATAAAATTTTTGATAAGATACATCAAAAACTGCACCCATTTATGTTTAAAAATGGATAATTTTTTTAGTTTGGCAATGAGTTCATTCATAGTAGTTCTTATTGATAAAAAATTTCAAAGTTTGACCATCAAATCGGCGAAAAAGGCAGTGATTGTATGGCAGTATGGTATCATATTCAAAAAAATTGTTTATTGAATTACTGTGAACAGTTTTGGTGTTTTGCAATTGGCAATCTGGCTAGTAAATTGCCTTGACCCTGCCATCAAAATTCATTCATCAAAATTTATTCACCTAGGCTAGATTGACGTAACAATTATCAAAATTGATGTGAGAAAAACCATGAGTCAACCTTATATTTTAGTCTTGTACTACAGCCAAAATGGCTCTACCAAAGATTTGGCGTATCTGGTCGCACAAGGTATTGAAGATAGTGGCACAGGCATAGCCGCTCGTATTCGCACCGTACCCAAGGTCAGTAGCGAGACTGAAAAAGTTGCGCCAAGTATTCCTGATGAAGGTGACCTGTACGCCAGCATGGATGACTTAAAAAACTGTGTGGGACTGGCACTCGGCAGCCCCACCCATTTTGGCAATATGGCAGCATCAATGAAGTATTTTTGGGATAATAGCGTCACAATTTGGCTCGCGGGGGATTTGCAAAACAAACCTGCCGCTGTATTTACCAGTACGGGTACCATGCACGGTGGGCAGGAGACGACGTTAACTAGCATGATGACGCCGCTACTGCATCATGGCATGGTAATTGTGGGAATTTCGTACAGTGAGCCTGCGCTCAATACCACGAGCCAAGGTGGAAGCCCGTATGGTGCAAGCCATGTCAGTGGCGCAAAGCATGACCATATCATGAGCGTGGATGAAAAAACGTTAGCCATCGCCCAAGGTCAACGTCTAGCCAAAATTGCCAAGGCATTACAAGCGTTATGAGAAAAAAAGACCCACACTCACTATCTGCCCCCAAACCCATTTATCCCATCCACCAACGCTTAACCCTAGTATGGTGGGTTTGGCTGGGGTTTCGATTGCTGGCAGTACCGCTATTGACGCATTGGTTGGCAAGTGCAAAGCCTGCTATGGTCGGGGGGATTGCTTGGCAAGCTTTGTGGTTGATACCCGCGCTCTTATCAACGCCTTATATCGTCAAAGGCAAAAGTCCATACGCGCTATTGCTTTTAAGTATGCTCACTTTTGTATATTTGGGGGGCAGTGGTATGGTCGCACTAAAATACGGCTATCAAACGCATTGGGGGTTGATGGCGGTTTGGTTGGTGGATTTTTTTTTATTGGGTTTGGTGAATTATTGGCTATTTATCTTACTCAAACGATTGCCAAAGATGAATGGCTAATTGCCAAAAGAGCGTACCCAAGTCACCAAGTCACGTACGCTCTTTTTAGGCTAAAAAATTATGCTAAAACATCGTTAGGCCAACACATCATTTAGCCATTTACCGATAATTTTGAGTTGCGGCATACATACTTGGTGCGCCATCGGATAGCTGTAAAACTGCGGCTGATAACCTTTTGACTCAAGCCATGCTTTGGCTTCTTGCCCAAGCTGTACTGGGACGACAGGGTCTTGTGTGCCATGATGAATGGCAATGTTTAGATTTTTATTGGCATCACTTAAAGTTAGGCTGTCTTTGGTCGCTAAATAAGTCGATAGGGTTAACAGTCCGGCTAATGGTTTGTCATAGGTGAGTGCCGTCTGATACGCCACCGCACCACCTTGTGAAAATCCTGCAATCACGATATGTTCAGGCGACACACCGCGCTCGGCTTCACGCGCGATTAATTCTCCAATTGCGCGAGCGGATTGTTCAATCTGTGCCGTGTCGATTTTGCGCTCAAGCGACATTTCTAAAATATCGTACCACGCTGGCATCACATAACCTTGGTTGATGGTTACAGGAATGGCGGGGGCGTGAGGAAATACAAACCGTATGCCATGGTTACCATCGAGTCCCAAGTCAGGGACGACCGGCTCAAAGTCATGACCATTTGCGCCCAGTCCGTGTAGCCAAATGACGGCTCTATCGATGGGTAAATTGTTGGGGTTATGAATGACTTCAACGGTTTTTAATAGTGGCATTTTGGTTTTCCTTGTGACATTGCTAATTTAAACAGTCTTTAAATTAGCAATTTTCGTTAATATCTTTTGATGAATTTCGTCTTGTGGGTTAATGAGATATTGCCTATAAAAAGTTTCTAATTGAAAATTTGTAACGAATATTTGGTCTAATTGCTTCTTTCTATCTGCTATATCTTTGCCCTTAAATTTTTGAGTAATATTGCTCATCTCTTTCATTTTGAGTTGATTAAACAACAATTTCTGAATTTTTGCTATTAAGTCAGATAATAAGTGTCCAGATATAAAGCGATAAGCGTTTTCTTCATTAATACCATGTTGATAAAGGTATGTTTTTGTATTGTCAAAATCTTTATCAGATAGATTAGAGTTGGTACTTATAGCATCAGAAATTGTATCAAAAACGGTAAAATCAAATGTTAAGTTTTCTAAAATCATTGGTTTATCAAGTAGATGATAATTTTGATGAAAAGATTTCAGGTCTGTCAAATGGGCTTTCATATCATCATGTACTAAGGTGCAAAGCCCAAAAAATACTAATTCAGAGAGTTTTTCAAAAACTTCATCTATATTGACTTGATGTTTAACTGTGTGAAAAATATCGTCAAAGAATTTATTCAAACTATATTTTTCTATCAATACGCTTTCTTTGCTATAGGCAAATGTATGTAAAATAAAAGGATTTTTCAAATCATCTTTACCATTCGGTAATAGCCAATCATAATCAGCGTCACGAGCAATTAAAACTTTTGGGTTCAATCCGCTATAAAACTGACGTAAAGCCATTTTACCAGAAGCATTTTCAGTATTTTTAGTGGCAGGTTTGTATTCGTATTGATTAGGTAGATGTTGCTCAATGAATTTTTTCCAAAACCAAATATCCGAATCATCTTCGACATACACCATACCTTTTTGGCGGTCATTTGTATTGCCAGATAAGATGGCATTATAACCGCCAATATAGTTTGGATTAGTGAAATATTCTTTAAAATCAGACATTTTGATATTATCCTTTTACAATAATATCTTGAATATCCACAAAACAGTCTAGCCAACCGTTCATGACGATTGCAGGGCTATGGGTTACGATGATGATTTGGCTATTAGGATTAATTTCTCGGATTTGGGTGAGAAGCTTTTCTTGCCATGATAAATGTAATGATATTTCGGGTTCATCCATTAAAATCAATGCGTTATCTTTGGTAGCAATAGCGACTTTTAATAAAATATAGATAACTTGACGTTCACCTGATGATAGCTGTGGAAAATTTAAAATTTCATTATTAACTTTAAACTCAAGCTCAAATTTATCATTTAAAGAAACATCTTTTTTGCTTTCGCTAAACATGATATTAAGAGCTGTGATAAGTTGCTTATTTAATACTTCATTATTGATTACTAGTAGGCGTTGTAATTCGGTTTGAATTTCTAAGTCTAAAATATTTTGTATCTCTCCATTGGCTAGAGATAAATTTTGTGTGGAATTAGCATTAAGATTAACTGTCGATATAAATTCAAAATTTAATTTATCATCATTATCATTATCATTAGATGAAGAAATAAAGGCTGTTAGCTCAGATTTATTATAAGGGTTATTAAGATTTTCATAGAATTGCTCACTATTAAATTTGCTATCATTTTCGTTTTTTATTTGTTCTAAGATTTTGGGATTATCTTGTAAAGCCTTTAATAAAGCTTTTCTAATTTCATCCGTTATAGCCTCATTTCGCATTGAAAAAATATCTTCTTGCTCAGTCAAAATTGTGATTGATTCACATAGGGAGCTTTTTTTAAAAGTATCTTTTTTTGATAGTGTTGCAATTATCAACTGTAGAATTGTTGACTTACCCATACCATTTTTACCAACAAGCACATTTGTTTTTTGCAGATTCCACTTAATATCTTTATCACCAAATAATTGGCTGATTTTTATACTTTTAATCATGTTTTCCATTGTCAAACCTATCAATTCAAAATTTGCAAAAATCGTATTGTAGCATAAAGCAGCTTAATAGAAATGATGACAATCAAACCTTAAAATTTGAAGCTATAAGATTTGATGTATAGAACTTGATATACTTTATATATCCCCCATTTATCAAAAGACTTTTTCTCTAAAAAAATAAAATAGCCCAAGCAAATGACCGAAATTTTACCCGAAAAAACTGCTCAAATTCAAAATCCAAGTTTACCCCCTAATGCCCCAGTGATGGCAAAAGACAGCTATTATCTGTCACGTCTTGCCAAACAAATTCACCAAATCAAATCCAAAGATGGCGCAGAGAGTGAAGAATACCTGACGCGATTTGACCGCTATCAAAAACAGCTAACCCATTCTCAAGCTATGGTGCAATCGCGGATTGATAGTATTCCGACAATTCATCTCAATGAAGATTTGCCAGTTAGCCAATCAGCCGAGCGCTTGATTAAAGCGATTCAAGACCACCAAGTCATCATCGTGGCAGGGGAGACAGGCTCAGGCAAAACCACCCAATTACCTAAGATTGCCATGCTTGCCGGGCGAGGGGTAACAGGGCAAATCGGACACACACAGCCAAGACGCTTAGCGGCGCGTAGTGTGGCAAATCGCATTGCTGAAGAACTAGGGGAAACGCTCGGACAGACAGTCAGCTTTAAAGTGCGCTTTACTGAGCAAGGCTCAGCCGATTCTATTGTCAAACTGATGACCGACGGTATTTTGCTTGCCGAAATGGCGCATGACAAGTTTTTGAGCCGCTATGATACCATTATCATTGATGAAGCCCACGAGCGCAGTCTTAACATTGACTTTATCATGGGTTATCTCAAGCGTCTATTGCCAAAACGTCCCGATTTAAAGGTGATTATCACATCGGCAACGCTCGACACAGCAAGGTTTAGCCAGTATTTTTCTAGCGTTGATGGTAAAACCAAAAAAGCGACGCCCGCGCCTGTGTTTGTGGTTGAAGGTCGCAGTTATCCCGTGGAAGTGCGCTACCGTCCGTTGACGGAGGAGATTGTCACAGGTTCGGATGATGACAGCTTTGATGATGTCGAAGATAACTTGCCGCGAGCGATTACCGCAGCGGTGGAAGAGTGCTACCAAGACGCTGCCAGCAAAGGGCATGCTGACCAAGCGGATATTTTGATTTTTGCGGCGACAGAAGTGCAAATTCATGATTTGGCAGATATTTTAAACCAATATGCCCCCCGTCATACCCAAATTTTGCCGTTATTCGCCCGTCAAAGTTTTGCCGAGCAGCAGCAGATTTTCCACCCGACAGGCGGCCGTCGCATTATCATCGCCACCAACGTTGCTGAAACCGCCTTGACCGTGCCCAATATCCGCTACGTCATTGATTTGGGATTTGCCCGGATGTCACGCTATGACTATCGCTCGCGGGTACAACGCCTGCCGATTGAAGCGATCAGTCAAGCTGCCGCCAATCAACGAAAAGGTCGCTGTGGACGTATCGCCGCGGGCGTGTGTATCCGTTTATATTCAGAAGAAGACTTTACCAGCCGTCCCGAATTCACCGAGCCTGAAATTCTGCGTACCAACTTGGCGTCGGTGATTTTGCAAATGGCAAACTTGGGTCTGGGCGAGGTAGAAAACTTTGACTTTATCCAGCCCCCTGACAATCGACTGGTCAATGACGGGCGTAAACTATTAGAAGAATTGGGTGCGATTGCCACTAAAAAGTCTGAAAATAGCCTAAGCATAGCTAATGACAGTGACAAGAGCAAGGGCAAAGGTCAATCCAAACGCCATCCAAATCAACTTACTAAAGTCGGTCAAATGATGGCAAAAATGCCCATAGACCCTCGTTTGGCACGTATGCTGATTGCAGGTGAGCAATATGGTTGTTTAAAAGAGCTATTGGTGATTGTATCGGGCTTGTCAGTGCAAGACCCTCGAGAACGCCCGAGCGATAAGCAAACCCAAGCCGACCAAAAACACGCATTATTTCGCCAAGCCGACAGCGATTTTTTATTTTATCTCAGTCTTTGGCAGGCAATTCATGGGGCTTTATTTAAAAGCGGTGGATTTAAAAGTAGTGAATTTAAAAACAGTGATCTTGACCATCAAAAACATGAAACGCTAGACGATGAAGCCGCGCCAATCGCGCAAAGCCCGTATGGAAACGACAAATTAACCAACAGCCAACGTAAAAGCTTTGCCAAAAAACATTTTTTAAGCTCGCCGCGTTTACGTGAATGGCAACAAACCCATAGCCAGTTGTTGCAAATGGTGGATGGCTTAAAATTAACCATCAACCAAGAGCCAGCCAGTTATGTGCCTATTCACCGAGCATTGCTCACAGGTTTGCTGTCGTTTATTGCCCAAAAAGTCAATGACGTCGACAAAAGCGGTAAGCTAATCAAAGCCAAACGCGGCGAGTATGTCACCGCGCGTCAGCACAAAGCCAAGATTTTTCCTGCCAGTACCTTGTTCAAACAAAATCCGCTATGGGTGATGGCGTTTGAGGTGGTTGAGACCTCGCAGGTGTTTATGCGTACTGCTGCCAAAATCGAGCCAGAGTGGATTTTGGCGATGGCAGGGGATTTGCTCAAATACCATTATTTTGAGCCGCATTGGTCAGCCAAAACGGGGCATGTCAAAGCATATGCCCAAATCAGCCTGTTTGGTTTGATTGTGGTACACAAACAATTGATGAATTATGAGCGGGTCAACCTTACCGAGTCTCGAGAAATCTTTTTGCGAGATGCCTTGGTGTTGGGCAATTTAAATGCCCCATCCACAGGCGATGGTAAAAAGGGCAAGTTGCCACCATTTTTGCAGCATAATATAGATAAAGTCGCTGATGTATCCTTGATTGAAGATAAGCTGCGACGTCGAGACTTGCTGGTTGATGAAGAGCAATTATACGACTTTTATGCCAAGCGAGTGCCTGAGCATATCGCTAGTCGCAAAGTATTTGAAGATTGGCGAAAAGAAGTAGAAAAAACGGAGCCACAGTTTTTATTTTTTAGTGATAAAGATGTGCTCAACGAACAAGCACCTGCTACCCAAGCTTTCCCAGAAACGTGGCAACTGGGTAATCTGAAACTACCCCTGTCGTATATTTTTGACCCGACCAGCGACGATGATGGCGTGACCATTAAAGTCCCGCTCGTTGCCTTACCACAGGTTGATGCGGTTGAATTATTATGGGGTATTGCAGGGTGGCGCTATGAGCTGGTTTTGCAGTTATTAAAGACGTTGCCCAAAGATATTCGCCGTCAAATCGTGCCTGTGCCCGATACCGCCAAACAAATTTTTGACACGCTTGAAAAAAACCACCATGGTGGACTGTTAAAGCAACTGTGCCAAGCCTTAAACCAGCGCGGTGTGCGTGGAGCAAACAACCAATTTGTAGAGCCAAAAGACTTTAATCCAAGCGAGGTTGAAACCTATTTGCAGCCACAAATTGCGCTGGTCGATGACAAAAACCGTCTAATTGAAAAAGGGCGAGATATTGACGCATTAAAACTGCGCCATCAAGTCACCACAAGCCAAGCCGTCGCCAGTGGTAAAGGCGTACATAGCGAGTTTCCCGAGCATTTTAACTTTATGCAAAACCGTCACAGTGCAGGCGTGATGATCAAGCAGTTTTCGGCATTGGTTGCTGATGGACAGCCAAGCTATAGCGATAAAAAGGCTGTGTCTATTCAGCAATTTACCGATGTCAGTGTGGCACTCAACAAACACCGTCAAGGCTTGCTTGCTTTAATCGGCAATGAGCTCGGAGCGAAAGCTAGACAGCTTACCAGCCAAATTGATAAAAACTTTAAACTTGCCTTTGCGCCGCTTGGTGAGCTTGATAGACTCAAAGATTTGCTGATTCATGCCACGCTTGATGCCACTTTTGAAAAATTTGTTGCAGAGTTTGACCATGAAAAATTCACGGCAGGGATTCATGATAAAGAGTTGGTGATTGCCATCAATCAGTTGCCTTTGACGTTGGATGAATTTAACCAAGCCAAAGCCGTGGTGCTTGCCAATTTCTTGAGCGTGGGTCAAAGTGTAATAGTTCAGCTAAAATCGGTGTATGAGCAGTGGCAGCAAGTTCGCCAAAAACTGCTGTTACTTGACCGTGATATTTTTGAAGAAAGTATTGAAGATATCGAAGACCAGCTCGATGATTTGCGTTTGTCGGACTTTGTGTATCGCATGAGTTATCAAGATTGGCAGCAATATCCGCGTTATTTGCAGGCGTTGTTGGTGCGACTTGATAGGCTTGAGCACAATTTGGATGCCGATCTGGATGCGGTGTATCAGCTTGATAAACACATGGAGAGGCTATCTGTTAAGGGTAATGATGAGACAATTATGCCATATCGTTGGTTGGTTGAGGAGTTTCGGATTCAGCTGTTTGCCCAGCCGATGAAAACCCGTGTGCCTGTGTCAGCTAAACGCCTAGAAAAATTGTGGGATGAGTTGAATGGTTAATAAAAAAATCCGTCAAACTTTGGCGGATTTTTTATAAAATATTGATTTAAGATAATTTTCATAAAGTTTGCTTGAACTAAAATCATCGCCAATAGTGTTTTTTGCAGGGTATGGCTCATATTGAGTAGTCATGATGGGGAGTGCTACAGTTGATAGGGACTTTACGAACAATAGGTTATCAACAATAGGTTAATTTTTTAGCATTTGAAATTTTTACCTGTACAGTTAATTTGAGTCAATGAAAAATTAAAAAGTTGATTTGGTAAAAACAGCAAAACTTAGTAAAATAGTCAGATTAAATTTTTTAAAAGTGAAAGTCATGCCAAGCCAACCGCAAGTTTTTAATCCCCAGTCTACCAATAAACCCGCCACCCACCACCAAGCCAATCATAATGAAAACCGTACTTTAGGTCAAAGCGCCAGCCAAACGGCGCACCAACTGGCTCAAGATATAGCAACGACAAAAGCGCCTAAGATTGGTTTTGTGTCGCTTGGCTGCCCCAAAGCCTTGGTGGATAGTGAGCGCATTATCACCGAGCTTAGCCGTGATGGCTACCAAGTCGCCAGTGACTATGATGGCGCAGATTTGGTGGTGGTCAATACTTGCGGCTTTATCGAATCTGCGGTGCAAGAATCGCTTGATGCCATTGGTGAGGCGATTACCAAAAACGGTAAGGTGATTGTCACCGGTTGCCTTGGCAAAGATGCCGAAAAAATCAAAACCATGCACCCAGCTGTGCTTGCGGTGACTGGCGCACATGCCTATGAAGAAGTGGTCAATGCCGTGTCGCATTATGTGCCCAAACCTGCACCATCAAAAACTTACGACCCAAAAATTGACCTAATCAATGATGCGGGCATTAAGCTTACACCAAAACATTATGCTTATGTCAAAATATCCGAAGGCTGTAACCACCGTTGCACATTTTGTATCATCCCAAGCTTTCGTGGTGACCTCGTTAGTCGCCCGATTGACAGTATCATGACTGAAGCGGCTGCACTCAAAAACACAGGCGTCAAAGAGCTATTAATCATCTCGCAAGATACCTCAGCCTATGGCGTAGATCTTAAATACAGAACCAGTTTTTGGAATGGCATGCCCATCAAATCCAAATTTTACGATATGTGCGAGGCACTGAATCGACTGGGCATTTGGGTGCGTTTGCATTACATCTATCCTTACCCACATGTCGATGCTGTGGTCAAACTGATGAGTGAAGACAAGCTACTGCCATACCTTGATATCCCATTCCAACATGCCAGCCCCAATGTGCTCAAAGCCATGAAACGCCCCGCACATAGCGAAAACGTACTGGCGCGTATCAAAACTTGGCGCTCGATTTGCCCCGATATTGTCATTCGTTCCACCTTCGTGGTGGGTTTCCCTGGGGAGACGGAAGAAGATTTTGAATATTTGCTTGACTGGCTCAAAGAGGCGCGATTAGACAGAGTAGGGGCGTTTACCTATTCAGAAATAGAAGGCGCGGCGGCAAACGATTTGCCGAACCCTGTGCCAGAGGCTATCAAACAACAACGCTATGAACGACTGATGGCGCTACAGCAACAAATCAGTGCCGAAAAACTGGCTGAAAAAGTCGGTAAAACTTTAAAAGTGCTAGTGGATGAGATTGATGAAGAAGAAAATATCGCCATTTGCCGTAGCTATGCCGATGCGCCAGAAATTGACGGTCACGTGTATGTAGATAATATTGATGCATCGGTTAAAATCGGTGAATTTTTAACCGTCACCATTGATGAAGCCAACGAGTATGACCTTTTTGCCAGTTTCACAGGTGAAATGTTATAAGGATAACAATTGTCATGTCTCAATCAATGTTAGCGTATGGTCTTTTAGGGATTGCGATTGTCAGTGAGGTTACTGGTTCAACTTTTTTAGCAAAATCAGAGGGGTTTAGCAAACCCTTGCCCACTATCATCACCATGATTTGTTTTGGCATTGCTTTTTATCTTCTTTCACAAGTCATAAAAATCATACCACTGGGGATTGCTTATGCCATTTGGTCAGGGGTAGGTATTGTGTTGACCGCTATCATTGGGTACTTTATTTTGGGTAATAAACTGGATTTACCCGCCATCGCGGGTATGAGTCTAATTGTATTGGGTGTGATTGTGATTAATCTGTTTTCTCATTCAGCCACGCATTAATAATCTACACATTAATATAGTACCTTAACAGTTTGATGGCTAAAGCCGATTGAATTTTCAAGGTGAGAGCAGGGTAAAAATTAAAATGACTGTTGAAATTATCTTTACACTATCTAAAAACCGTTAATTTTGTTAAAATTTCGCCATTTGCATTATTTGCTATCCAACAGCCAACAAGAGGTCAACCATGTCTGATAAAGCTCCCCGTTACCAACGTATTTTGCTCAAACTCTCTGGCGAGGCCCTGGCAGGCAAAAATGATATGGGGATTGATTCAGGCGTATTAGACAACATGAGTCTTGCGATTGCGCACTTGGTAGGATTGGGTGTGCAAGTGGGTATCGTGGTCGGTGGTGGCAACTTGTATCGTGGCGCTGCGCTACAAAAACAAGGCTTGGTGGGCCGTGTCACAGGCGACCAAATGGGTATGCTTGCGACCGTAATGAATGGCTTGGCGATGCGTGACGCCCTAGAGCGCCGTAATATCAAATGCCGTTTGATGTCAGCCTTGCCAATTGGCGAAGTGACTGAAAACTACAGCAGCCGCAACGCTATTCGCTATTTACAGAACAATGAAGTGTGCGTGTTTGTCGCAGGTACCGGCAATCCGTTTTTTACTACGGATACCGCAGCATGTTTACGTGGCATCGAGATTGAAGCCAATTTAATCCTAAAAGCGACCAAAGTCGATGGTGTGTATAACAAAGACCCAAATAACCATGACGATGCCGTCAAATACGACGAACTTACCTTTGACCAAGTGCTAGATCAAAAATTGGGGGTGATGGATTTGACTGCGATTGCGTTGCTGCGTGAGCATAACGTACCGCTGCAAGTATTTGATATGGCAAAACCCAATGCGCTACTTCATGTGGTGATGGGCGAGTCAGAAGGCACCAAAGTTATCAATCACTAAAATAGTTGATACACTAAAATACTTTATAAATTTGACATACATAGTTTTAAAAGGACACAACATGATTAACGATATTAAAAAACAAGGCGAAGACAAAATGAAAAAGGCGATTGAAGCCTTAGAAAATGCCTTTAGTAAATTACGTACAGGCCGTGCCCATCCTGGTATTTTGCAGGGTGTGATGGTGTCTTACTATGGCTCTGAGATGCCACTTAATCAAGTGGCGAGCATCAACGTTGAAGACTCGCGTACCCTATTAGTGCAGCCTTTTGACCGTAGCATGGTGCAGGCAGTCGACAAAGCAATTCGTGAATCAGATTTGGGTCTTAACCCAATGAGCGCAGAAGTGATTCGAGTACCACTACCCGCATTGACAGAAGAAACCCGTAAAGATATGCAAAAATTGGCACGTCATGAAGCCGAAGAGCGCCGTGTATCCGTGCGTAATGCTCGCCGTGATGCCAACAATGCCTTAAAAGCCTTAGTGAAAGACAAGCAAATCTCAGAAGACGATGAACGCCGCGCCAATGACGACATCCAAAAAATGACCGATAAATACATTGATAGCATTGATAAAATGCTCTCTAGCAAAGAAGCAGAGTTAATGGCCGTTTAATCGTTATTTATCCAACAAAAGAACCAATTCATAAGAAGTAGGTCATGGTTGAGTCAAAGGCAGCAATGCCACAACATATTGCCATCATTATGGATGGCAATAACCGCTATGCCAAAGCACATGGGCTACCAACCGGTGGCGGGCATATTGCCGGCAAAGATAATTTAGACCCTTTGGTTGAGCATTGCATGGATATTGGTATACGTGCATTGACGGTATTTGCTTTTTCTAGCGAAAATTGGCAGCGCCCAGCCAATGAAGTGGCGCTATTGATGAAGCTACTTGAGCAAACCGTCCATGACCAATTACCGCGAATGCTGCGTCATCAAATTTCTTTGCGCTTTATCGGTGACAGGAGTACCTTGACGCCGCATTTACGCGCGATTATGCAAGATGCAGAAGAGCAAACTGCCCACTTTACTAAGATGAGTTTGGTGATTGCTATCAGCTACGGCGGTCAGTGGGACATCGTCAATGCCTGCCGCCAAGTTGCCAAACAAGTGGAAGAAGGCGCACTTACTGCCGAGGCTATTACCCAAGACGATTTTGCACGCCACCTGTCGCTATCGGATTTACCCGCCGTTGATATGTTAATCCGTACAGGGGGTGATTACCGCATTTCTAATTTTCTCCTTTGGCAATGTGCGTATGCTGAGTTATTTTTTACCGAAACGCTTTGGCCAGATTTCAAGGCAGCTGAATTAGACCAAATGATTGATATTTTTATGGGTCGTGAGCGTCGATTTGGTAAGACCAGCGAGCAAGTATTAGGTTTGAGCTTTTAGTTAATCAATAGGAATTGTCATGTGGGAACGCATTAGAACCGCCATTATTTTGTTAGTGATTGTTGGCGTTGCGATGTTTGCTACCCGCGAGCCTATTTTGATGTTGCCGCTATTGTTAGTGGGTGCAGGCTTTGGGGCTTTTGAGTGGTCAAAGCTCATGCCATCATTTCACCAAAATCCCGACAATTATGTACCGCCTACCACCCAAATGCCCACCAAACCTGCCAAACCAATTGATTATATGTATACCCTTGTGGTGTTAGCGATTGTCAGTGTGTTATTGGCGATAGCAAAGCTGACTGGCAGCATAGTCTCTTGGGTGTTTTTTTGGCTGGTTGCGGCGCTGATTTGGTTGGTAGCGATTGGCTGGATTCGTCGTTATCCCAACAATACGCAAGCTTGGTATGGTAAGCATTTATACGTCATCGGTATGATTGTACTGTCATCCGCCATTACTGCGATGTATTATCTGTGGTCACTTTCAGCTTGGTGGCTGTTATATGTGTTTGTATTGGTGTGGTGCGCGGATAGTGGTGCTTACTTTGTCGGACGAAAACTTGGTAGACGCAAAATGTCCCCGCACGTCTCACCCAATAAAAGTGTGGAAGGCCTATTAGGCGGACTTGCTACAGGCACGCTAGTGGTGATTGGTGTATCCTTTGGGTTGTTAAACGATTGGTCGATGCTGGCTATTGGCGTGTTTTTGCTCTTATCGTTGATCACTATCAGCATGTCCGTGTTCGGTGATTTATTTGAAAGTATGCTAAAACGCCATGCAGGTGTGAAAGATGCCGGGGCATTGTTGCCAGGACATGGGGGCATTCTTGATCGTATTGATTCGCAGCTTTCAGCAGTGCCAATTTTTGCGTTGGGGTTTTGGGCGATGAAATTTTACGGATTAATTTAATGCTACATTGGGTTTAGCTTTCAAAAATTTTCACATCTGCTTAATACCAATTTGTTCAATTCCAATATAGCCAATATCAATTTATTGAATCTGCTAATCAGTGCAAGCTTGTTTTTCATTCAATCTTTTTTGCGCAACTGCTTGTCGATTGATGCTTAAAAATTTTTTCGCGTGTTAATATGCTTATAACAGAGGCAATTTGCCGCTGTAAACGCAAAATGTTAGGTTTAACCGCCGTCTGCCCGCAACTTACTAGGTCATTGTAATGCTATCTTCAACTCACACTATATCGCAAAAAAACATTGCTATTATGGGCGCAACAGGCTCTATCGGCGATAGTACGCTATCGGTTGTCAGTCAGCATCCTGATTTGTATAACGTGGTCGGGGTGACAGGGTTTTCGCGGCTGGATAAACTGTTGAGCATTTGCCAGCAATTTAAGCCAAGCTATGTTTGTGTTGCCAAAGAAAAGGAAGCAACATTTGCGCAGATGCTCAGCGAGGCTCATCTAAACTGCAAGATTTTGATTGGTGAGCAAGGTTTAGTTGAGCTTGCCACACTAGCAGAAGTGGACATGGTGGTTGCGGCTATCGTCGGTGCTGCAGGCTTGCCATCAACGCTGGCAGCGGCGAACGCGGGTAAAACGATTTTGCTCGCCAATAAAGAAGCGTTAGTGATGGCAGGTGAGCTGATGATTAAAGCCGTCAAGCAGTCAAATGCCAAATTGCTGCCAATTGATAGTGAGCACAATGCCATTTTTCAATGTTTGCCTACCGCGGTGCAACAACAGCGCAATGCCATTCATGATGATAACCATGGTATTAAAAAGCTTTGGTTAACCGCCTCAGGTGGGCCATTTTTACACAAAACACTTGACGATATGAAACGCGCCAGCATTGCGGAAGCTGTCAAACACCCGAACTGGTCCATGGGGCAAAAAATATCGGTAGATAGTGCCACCATGATGAATAAAGGTTTGGAGCTGATTGAAGCGAGTTTTTTATTTGATATGCCGGTCTCTGAGATTGAAGTGGTCATTCATCCGCAAAGCATCTTGCATTCTATGGTTGAATACAACGATGGTAGTTTTTTAGCGCAGCTTGGCAGTCCTGATATGCGTACCCCCATTGCCCATGCTATGGCATACCCCAATCGTATCAGCAGTGGGGTGGAACGATTAGACATTTTTCAGTTAAGTAATTTAAATTTTGTCCGACCTGATTTAGAAAAGTTTAAATGCTTAGGGTTGGCTTATCAAGCCATGCAACAAGGTAGCTATGCGTGTATCGCCTTAAATGCCAGTAATGAGATAGCCGTTCAAGCGTTTTTGGACGGTGACATCCGTTTAACCGATATTGCTGATATCAATGAAAAAGTACTATTGCAAGCCGAAAAACAGCCGATTGGGTCATTGCAAGCAATTTTGGCGGTAGATAAACTAAGCCGTGAACAAGCACACCAATGTATTGCCGATTTAAACGCTTAAATAATGCTTAAAAAAAGCTTAAAAATAGTTGGCAACACTGGTTGATAATCGTTAAAAATGACTGCATAAATTATCAAGATAACGATAGTTAAAATATTTTTAGCCTGTGATTTTGTCAAAAGGATAGCCATGAATTTTATCTTGACCGTTTTAGCTGCGATTGTGGTACTAGGACCTTTGGTTGCGCTACATGAGTGGGGGCATTATATTGTTGCTCGGCTATGCGGTGTCAAGGTATTGACCTATTCAATTGGCTTTGGTCCAAAGCTGCTAAGCTGGACAAGTAAAAAAACTGGGATTAATTATGCGGTTTCTGCGATTCCGCTTGGCGGCTATGTCAAAATGCTCGATGAGCGAGAAGGCAAAGTCAATCCAGCTGAACGTCATTTAGCCTTTAATACCCAACAACCTTGGAAAAAAATTGCCATCGTCGCAGCAGGTCCGGTGATGAACTTACTCATTGCGATTTTTTTGTATTGGCTGCTATTTATCACCCCAACCCAAGTCTTGGCGACCAAAGTCGGCAGTATTTTGCCCAATTCACCGGTCAGTCAAACCAGTCTAAAAGTCGGTGACGAAATTGTTGCGGTTGATAATAAACCCATCCAAAGTTGGCAAGATATTAACTATGCGTTAGCTGATCGCATGGGCGAGTCGGGACAAGTTAATTTAACAGTGAATGGCGCGCAAGGTCAAACCAATGTTGCCGTGCCGATACAGCGCTTTATGAAAGTAGAAGCGGGTAAAGCAACCAATCCGATTGATAGTCTAGGCGCGATTCCGTGGCAACCAAAAATTCCGGCGGTGGTCGGTGAAATTGTCCCAAATAGCGCTGCCGCGCGTCAAGGTCTGCAAGTCGGTGATACCATCAGTCGTGTCAACGGTCAACCGGTGAGCGATTGGCTGGCGTTTTCACAAGTTGTCAAATCCAGCCCCGAGCAGTTATTAACCCTTGAAGTACAGCGCCAAGGCAAAATTACTACCTTACAAGTCATGCCACAAGCAAAAAAAGATACTATGGGCAATCGATTTGGACAAATTGGCGCAGCGGCAGCAGCATCTAAGGTCACGCCGCCACCTGAGTATATAAAAACCATTCAATATACCCCCATCCAAGCGGTCGAAAAATCCGTGCATCAAACTGTCGATTTAAGTGCCATGACCCTCAAATCCATGGGTAAAATGTTGACCGGCACCATTGGGGTAGAGAACCTATCAGGTCCCATTACCATTGCCAAAGTCGCCAATCAAAGCTTTAGCATCGGTTGGGAAGCGGTATTGTCGTTTATGGCGATTATCAGTTTAAGCCTTGCTGTGCTCAATTTATTACCCGTACCTGTGCTTGATGGCGGTCATATTGTCATGTATGCCTATGAGGCTATTTTTGGTAAATCCATGCCGGAGAAAATACAAATGATGGGAATGAATATTGGGTTAGTTTTGCTTGCAGGTTTCATGCTGTTGGCGATTGGTAACGATATCTCACGCTTGTTTTAATCGACCCAGATTTGGCTAAAATATTGATTTGTAGTTTTGTTTTTTCGCTAGACTTTACGCAAAATTTAGCTTACCTTATGCCAGTAAAATTTATTTACGGATCTCTTGTACTTTGATAATACAAGCTACACATCAAAGACAAACTATTACTAGAAGTTTAATCAAGTCACCCTTTTTGATAGCATTTGTCATTTTTAGCGAACTAAACTTAGATTACCAAACCTAGATACAAACCTAGATAAATACCTTTGGATAACTAAGTTTGGATACCTAAAAGTGACAGGTTTCATGCATTATCTTTGGGCAGTCGTCAATTCGGAAACAAGTTATATGCGAAATTCAGCGTTATTTTTGGTTGCACCGTTAGCACTCGTTACCTCGTATGCACAAGCGGCAAATTTTACCGTGAGCGATATTCAATTTAATGGATTGACACGGGTATCCGCTGATAACCTCTATCCAGTGCTTGCTGTCAATACCGGTGAAGTAGCAAACGATACCAATATCGCAGCTAGTATCAAAGCCCTCTATGAAACTGGCAATTTCTCAGACGTTAAAGCATCCCAATCAGGCAATAAATTGGTATTTGATGTGGTAGAGCGCCCAATTATCGCAAATGTCACTTATGACGGTAATAAACTCATTCCAAAAGAAGCATTGACCGAAGGCCTAAAACGTATTGGCATCGTAGAAGGCAATGTATTAAAACAGGCGACAGTTGAGCAGGTTCAAAATGAGCTAAAACAGCAATACAATCAGCAAGGTTATTATAATAGCGAAGTTACGGTGACCCAAACGCCTTTAGACAATAACCGCGTTGCGCTTAAATTTAATTTTGTTGAAGGTAAAGCGGCGCGTGTTGTCGATATCAAGGTAATTGGTAACAAACATTTTAGCGACAAAGAAATCAGACAGGCGATGAGCATCAAAGAAAGCTCATGGGTCAATGTGATTAGTAAATCTGACCGCTATGCCAAAGAAAAGCTTGCGGCAAGTTTAGAAAATGTCACCGCCATGTACCAAAATGCGGGCTTCGTCAAATTCACCATCAATGATGCCACCATTAATTTAAGTCCAGAAAAAGACAAAGTGTTTATTGAGATCAATCTTACTGAAGGTGAGCAATATAAATTTGGCAATGTCAACTTTATGGGTACGCCCAACTACGACACCGACAAGCTTCGTAAGCAGGTGGCATTTAAGCCAGGTGAGCGTTATTCACAACGTCAAATGACGACAACTTTACAAAATCTTGGCACATTGTACGGTAACGATGGCTACTATTTTGCCCAAATCCGCCCAGTGCCCCGTATCAATGAGGACACTCGCACGGTAGATGTCGATTTCTTTATTGATCCTGTGCGTCCTGTGTATGTGCGCCGTATCAATTTTACCGGCAATAATAAAACCGCAGATGAAGTATTGCGCCGAGAAATGCGCCAAATGGAAGGCGCATTGGCCGCCAATGAAAAAATCGATTTGTCGCGCACGCGTTTGATGCGTACAGGCTTCTTCAAAACTGTCAACATGGATGTCAAACCTGTCCCCAACACCCCCGATCAGGTAGATATCAATGTCGCAGTAGAGGAGCAGCCATCAGGTACCAGTACCATTGCGGCTGGTTATTCACAAAGTGGTGGTATCACCTTCCAAGCAGGTTTAAGTCAATCTAACTTTTTGGGTACAGGTAATCAGGTCAATATTTCGTTATCGCGTTCTGAGACGTTAGATAGTTATAATTTGGGCTATACCAACCCGTACTTTACGCCAGATGGGATATCGCAAAGTGCCAGTATCTATACACGCAAAACCAAATATGACAGAAAAAACATTTCAAACTATGTAACAGACTCGTATGGTGGCACCTTAGGTTTTAGCTACCCGATTGATGAAAATAAGAGTTTAAGTGCCGGTCTCACACTTGATAGTACCACAATCAAAGCAGGTGCTTTGTTAGCGGTATCAAACTATCAATACTTAAAAGACGAAGGTACTCTGCAAGTAGGTTCAGACTCTGATGGCAATGAATCATTCGAATCAGACCCATTTAATACCGCGAGCCTAAATTTAGGCTGGAATATGAACACGCTTGACCGTGGACGTTTTCCAACCAACGGTATGTCACATAACGTCAATTTGAAACTGGCCTTTGGCGATGCCACTTACCAAAAACTGGTCTACCAAGGCAACTATTATCGCCCATTCCTAAAAAATACCGTACTACGCGGTTATACCAAGTTGGGATATGGTAACGATTTACCTTTCTGGGAAAACTTCTTCGCAGGGGGTTATGGCTCTGTGCGTGGCTATGAGAATGCCACTTTAGGCCCTACCAGTAAGCGTTATTACCCAGTGAAGAATTATAGTGGGGTCGATAATTACCCAGAAGAGATTGGCGGTAATGCACTCGCGCAAGTGGGTACTGAATTAATCTTGCCGATGCCGTTTAAAGGCGATTGGGCAGACCAAATCCGTCCCGTGTTATTTGTTGAAGGGGCACAAGTGTTTGACACCACCAATAAATATGACCAAAAAATCACAGTGGGTGGCAATCCCGTATCGCTATTAAATGAAAAAGACAATGACATGCGTTTTAGCGCGGGTGTGGGCTTCACTTGGATTACCCCAATTGGCCCAATCTCATTAAGCTATGCCGTTCCGCTCAATGATAAAGATAAAGATAAAGTCGACAATGTACAGTTCGAGATTGGACGTACATTCTAAAAGGTCTATATATATGAAAATAATGACTCAGTTAGCCACAGCGAGCATTTTAAGTGTATTGGCAATGCCAGTGTTTGCCAATACCGTTGCGGTTTGGAATTCCCAAGTTGCCATCAGTAATACTAACATCGCCAAAACCAAAATTGGCGTGGTGCAAGCGGCGGTCAAACCAAAGCAGCAGCAGCTTGACAGCTATAAAGCGACCATTGAGCGTTTGCAAAAACAATATGCCACGCAAAACGCTCAGATGACCCAAGCACAAAAGGATGATTTGCGTAAGCAAATTCAAACCAACCTACAAAACTATGAACAGGTTGCCAGTCAAATCCAGTCCATTATTGATGCCAATGAGGCAGAAGTGATGCAGCGAATTGCCCCCAAAATCCAAGCCATTAAAGAAACTATTGTGCGTCAAAAAAATATTGATGTACTCATTGATAATCGTGATAGAATGGTTAGTTATGTCAAACCTGAATGGGATGTAACAGCAGATTTTACCAAAGCGATTAACGATCAAGTAAAATAATATTTTTTAAGCGCAGAGGTTTTAGCAAAAACGCAATATTCGACTATTGCGTTTTTTATTTTGTGTGTAAAATTAAGGCAAATTTTAAGCAAATAATTGGAGTAATTAAATGGCGTTCACCCTCACACAAATTTTGGATTTTTTAGCTAGTGACGTCATTGACCAAGGGGATGCGCAAACCGACCAAAATTTGCAGAAACAAATTTCCAAAATCGCCGCCCTTGAGGATGCCACTGGCACCGATATCACGTTTATTGCCAATCCTCTATTTGAATCAAAATTGCAAACCACGGGTGCTGGCGCTGTGCTAGTCCCCGCATCCTTACAGGAAAAATGCCCAAGCCATAGCGTTGCCATCGTAGTCAAATCACCTTATGCCGCGTATGCCAAACTGACCGCATTGTTTGAACCGACGCAAGCGTATCATCAGACAGTCAACCCTAATTTATCGGATAGTTTGATTCACCCGACTGCCATTTTGGGTAACAATCTGCAATTGGGTGACAATGTGCGTATTGGGGCTTATAGCCAAATCGGTGATAACTGCGTCCTTGGTGATGACGTCAAGATTGATGCCCAAGTCAATATTCAGCCCAATGTCGTGATTGGCGAAGGTAGCTTAATTGCGCCGCATGTGTACATCGGGCATGATTGTGTACTGGGTAAACATGTCAGCTTGCACAGTCATGCCAGCATTGGCAATGACGGGTTTGGCTTTGCTCCTAAAGGCAGTACAGATGAAGCAGGGTGGCAAAAAATTCACCAATTGGGGCGAGTGATACTGGGCGATCATGTCAGCGTAGGCAGCCACACCTGTATCGATCGCGGCGCGCTGAATGATACGGTTATCGGTAATCATGTCATTATCGATAATTTGGTGCAAATTGCCCATAATGTAAAAATTGGTGCTGGCACGGCGATTGCAGCGTGTGTGGGGATTGCTGGCAGTACAGAAATTGGTAAACGCTGCATGATTGGCGGGGCATCAGGTTTTGCAGGTCATATCAAAATTTGTGATGATGTCACGATTACTGGCATGACGATGGTAACCAAATCGATTCACCAACCGGGTGTATATTCTTCAGGCATGCCAGTGATGCCCAATAGCTTATGGAAAAGAGCGTATATTAATTTTAAGCAACTTGGCAAACCAAAAAGCTAGTCATTACGTTTATCCATCAAATAATTTGAGAAAACAACTGTAAACTCAATCTTAAAACCGTTACAATGGTTGTTTTTCACAAATCTATTTTTTTGATAAAGATGATTTAAAAGTATAAAGGATATATCCATGGATTTTGATAAGTTGATTGATGAAGACATCGCTGGCCTTGCACAGATTGGGGTGACATTACCTCTCAATGCCGTTGTGTTACGTGATTATCTGCCTCACCGTTATCCTTTTATGCTATTAGACAGAGTCACTGCGGTAAAACCCAATGAGTGGATTACCGGTCTTAAGAACATCACCATTAACGAGCCTTTCTTTAATGGTCATTTTCCTGAAGAGCCTATCATGCCAGGCGTCTTAATGATTGAAGCCATGGCGCAGGTAGCGGGTGTTCTGGGCTTTATTAGCAAAAATGTCAAACCAAGAGATGGTTATATTTATCTGTTCGCTGGGGTCGATAAAGTGCGTTTCAAACGTCAAGTCATCCCTGGTGATCAGCTTATTTTACGTGCCGAAAAAACCATGGAGCGTCACAGTATCTATAAATTTAGTTGTACAGCGTGCGTGGGCGATGAGTTGGCAGCCAGTGCAGAAATCACCATTGCAGAGCAGCGTACCCAATATCATCAATCATGACTTCAACATCATTTTTACATGGCTTGAATAAGGCGCGTTTGAGTAAGCTATACCGCTTAAATCTGTTTAAGTTAAGCAAAATCCTTGATAAAAATGGCATACTTTAGTAAAAATGCTATAATGTCGTTTTTATTTTAACCTGCTGTTTATAGTTAGCTTTGCCTATGGGTTCAGCTAAACCTGTATTTTTAATTCTTCTTGAATAGCAGGCTGGTATAAGGATTTTTCATGACGATTCACCCAACGGCGATTATTGATGCCACTGCAACGATACACCCGTCGGTCAAGATAGGGCCGTATTGCATTATTGGTGAACATGTCACAATTGGGGCGCAGACTGTGCTTCACCCCCATGTCGTCATTAGCAAGTTTACCCGTATCGGTGAGCGTAACCAGATTTTTCAATTCGCTAGCATCGGCGAAGACTGCCAAGATCTCAAATACCAAGGCGAGGAGACGTGGCTAGAAATCGGCGATGACAATCGCATTCGCGAAGCCTGTAGTATTCATCGCGGCACGGTACAAGATAAAGGTATCACGCGCGTTGGTAGCCGTAATCTGTTTATGGTCAATACCCATATTGCGCATGATTGCGTGATTGGCAACGACAACATTGTGGCTAATAATGTGGGGATTGCAGGTCATGTCCGCATCGGTAACCATGTGATTGTCGGTGGTAATTCAGGTATTCACCAATTTTGTAGCATTGATGATTATAGTTTGATTGGTGGCGCCAGCTTGATTTTAAAAGATGTTGCGGCTTTTAATATGGTATCGGGCAACCCTGCCAAAAGCCATGGTCTTAATATCGAAGGCATGCGCCGCAAAGGTTGGTCAAAGCAGACTATTGATTATCTACGCCAGGCTTATCGGGTGATTTTCCGTTCAGGACTGACCAAGGAAGAAGCCATTGTAGCAGTGACCGAGCAGCTATTACCCCAAGAACCTTTGGTACAATTGCTATTGGATTCCCTGATTCATAGTGAACGTGGCTTAGTCAGATAATGTACTAAGAAAGGATAGCGTTGCTATTTAGCGTATCAACAGCAGCTTATAAAAAGTAAAAAAGAGCCAAATCGGCTCTTTTTTTATGTGTTTTTAGGTGGTTTTTATGTCAAATGCAAATCAGGTTTTGGTAAGTTTTGATGCTGATAAAAAGTATCGACAAACGCATCAAACTTATCATCTTCAATGGACTGACGGATATCTGCCATCAAGCGCTGATAGTAACGCAAATTGTGTATAGTACCCAACTGTGCCGATAGCATTTCATTGCACTTGAACAAATGATGCAAATAGGCGCGGCTGAAATTCTGACAAGTATAACAATCACATTCGCTATCAAGCGGACTTTGGTCAAAACGGTGCACCGCATTTTTAATTTTAACGGCGCCAAAAGTGGTGAAATAATGACCATTTCGTGCGTTACGTGTTGGCATCACGCAATCAAACATATCAACACCGCGGCGTACCGCTTCCACGATATCTTCAGGCTTACCCACGCCCATCAGGTATCTGGGCTTGTCGGCGGGCATATCATCGGGTAAGTAATCAAGCACCGCCATCATTTCTTCTTTTGGCTCACCGACTGACAGCCCACCAATGGCATAGCCATCAAACCCAATAGCGAGCAACCCTTCTAAGGACTTTTCGCGAAGGTTGCGATACATACTGCCTTGAATAATACCAAACAAAGCATTCTTGTTACCCAGTTTTTCATGCTCATTTTTACAGCGCTCGCCCCAACGCAGCGATAATTCAAGCGATGTATCCGCTTCGCTAGGGGTCGCAGGATAGGGCGTACACTCATCAAACTGCATGACGATGTCTGAGTTCAGTGAGTATTGAATTTGCATTGATATTTCGGGGGATAAAAATACTTTTGCGCCATCAATCGGCGAGCGAAAATGCACACCTTCCTCGACGATTTTACGCATTGCACCCAGGCTAAAGACTTGAAAACCGCCGGAATCAGTTAAAATCGGCTTATTCCAACCGATAAAGTCATGTAAGCCGCCAAATTTGTCAATGACATCGGTCGTTGGGCGCAGCCAAAGATGAAAGGTATTGCCTAAGATGATTTCGGCACCGATTTCGTGGATATCCCGCGGCAGCATGCCTTTGACGGTGCCATAAGTACCGACAGGCATAAAGGCAGGGGTTTGCACATCGCCATGAGCGAGATGAACCGTACCACGGCGAGCACGGCTCTCGCCTGTAGCGTTTTTATGTAAGGTGAATTGCATATTTTGCTTTAGTAAGTTTTGCTAAAAGGCGGTATTATACCATTAACTTACGTGGCTGAAAATGCTATTAATTTTTAGTTTTTTTAATATCAATGGTAATAAAAAATAACAGGTAAGATAAAACACAAAGCGTGCTAACCGCATAAATAATCACCACCCAAAGCGATTGGTTTTTTCTGTGTTCAATATGCTTGACTGCATCGGCATAATCATAAATTACTTTGCCATCGATTGAAAGTTCGTATAAAAGACGTGTGGCATCGACTTGCGATGTTTTTTGTAATGATGCCCAATCAAGGCTAACTGTTTGATTTTCTAAAGGTAAATAGTTATGCAAACAATCTTGAATATAAGGTGTGAATGGACATTGATAAAATCGTAAAGTATTTTCTGATACCACCGCCATATTTGGCAAATAGATAAGTTTGCTGTTGATTTGTTGATAAGGGGTAAATTTAGCCGTACCTTGCGAGTGAAAAAGTTCAGTTTTAGCAGGAATTGGATAGTTTAAAATCATAACTGCAGATTTAAGCGTACTAAAAAAAGCAATGCTAACTGCTAACCACAAACCAACGATTAGGTATAAAGACAATGCAGTCATTTTATTAACAAGCTGAGAAATTACTAACATCATTCTACTTTATCTAACAACATCGCATCACCGTAACTAAAGAAACGATATTGTTGCTCGATGGCGTGCTGATAAGCCTGTTTGATGGGCTCACTGCCTGCAAACGCTGACACCAGCATCAATAGCGTGGATTTTGGCAAATGAAAATTGGTGATGAGCTTATCAATCACCCCGAACCTAAATGACGGATAAATAAAAATATCGGTATCACCTGACCAAGCGGATAGCATCGGACTTTCGAAACTGGCGGTTTTTTGAAACGCTGTTTCTAATACCCGTGTCACAGTGGTACCGACTGCAATCACTTGCCCGCCACGGGCTTTGGTTCGGTTAATCAATTCAGCAGTCGCTTGGGGCAACTCGGCATATTCTGAGTGCATTTTATGGCGCACAATATCCTCTGTCTTGACAGGGGAAAATGTGCCTGCACCGACATGCAACGTGACAAAGGCGGTATTGATGCCCTTGGACTTGAAGGCAGCCAATACGTTATCATCAAAATGCAGGCTTGCGGTCGGTGCGGCTACGCTGGCAAGTTTGGTTGGGTCATGAAATACCGTTTGATAACGGGTTTCGTCATTGTCATCGGCATGGCGCTCAAAATAGGGCGGAATCGGTAGTTCGCCATAGTGCTCAAGCACAGGCAATATAGGTTGGTCAAACGCTAGCAAAAATAAATTGTCCTCACGCCCCATTACTGTGGCATGAATGTTACCATCGGCAAGGCTCAACGTTTGCCCCTCTTTTGGGCTGCGGCTGGCGCGTACATGACACAAAGCGGTGTGCTTTTGGTTGCTACTAGCATCATCGGGCAAAATGCGCTCGACCAATACTTCGACCGCGCCGCCACTGGCTTTTTGCCCAAACAGCCTTGCTTTCATGACCTTGGTGTCATTAAACACCACCAAGTCACCAGCGTTTAGCAAAGCTGGCAAATCCACAAATTGTTGGTCTTTGGGTTGACCATGAGCAGGCAAATACAGCAATCGAGAGGCTGAGCGAACCGCTAACGGATAGCGGGCAATAAGTTCATCGGGCAGTTGATAATCAAAATCATCTAAAGTTAAAGGCATTTATTTACTCGGTGATAGCAGAATCTTTGGCAAGGTGGACATTGGCTTTAGGAAATGGGCGGATTTTATCGGCGTCTGACCAAGCTTTGACCCAGTCATCAGGTGGCATATTGATATCTTTATAATCCAATGCGCTGAGCACTTGCTTAGTCGGCAAAACCTTGCCAGTCACGATGTTGGTGATACCGGTGCGCAGCAGCGCAGAGCAAGTCGGCTGACCTTTGACCCACATGCTTTGTTCAATATAAAACCAGCGCTCATCAACAGCTATCAGTCGGGTTTTGATGGTGACCTTATCAAATAAACGAACACGCTTACGATATTGAATGGTACTACCAGCGACCACCAGCCCCCAGCGATGCTTGAATAATTTTTTGGCAAGACCGGAGCGAATGGCAAGATCGTTTCGCCCCAAATCAAACAGCGTAAAAATACGCCCGTTGTTCATTTCAAAAAAATGGTCAATGTCGTTGATATTAGCGGTCAAGGTGATTTCGCTGGTATCGGTTAATTGAAGCGAATGACCTTGTTTTTGTTTAATCGCGCTTTTGATGGCATGGGTGCCCAGTCGTAAAAAAGGATACATGGTTGTTCTCAATCTAAATTTGTGCCACATTATAGGGAAATCGCGCTTGTTTAGCAAAATTTGTCACTATAATTACCCGACAAGTCACTATAATTACTCTACACAAGGAAAGCAAATGACCAATCAATCACAGGTAGCAGCACAACCAATATCATCAGACGCTAAAAAGGTATTAGATTTTTGGTTGCAGCAAAATACTAAGCCATTTTGGTTTGCCAAAGATGAGGATTTTGATAAAACCGTAACGGCTAAATTTTTAGTCACACTTGAGCAAGCCAAACGAGGCGAGTTAGGGGATTGGCGAGCCAGTACAAAAGGGCGACTGGCAGAAATCATTGTATTGGACCAGTTTTCGCGCAATATTTTTCGAGATTCTTCACAAGCTTTTGCCCAAGATGGCATGGCGTTAGTATTGGCGCAAGAAATCGTCAAACAGCCAGATTTTGACACGTTGAATCAAGACGAACGCAATTTTGCTTTAATGCCTTTTATGCATGCGGAATCGGCAAACATTCATCAGCAGGCGTTGCCATTGTTTAAAAAATACGCCAGTAACGATACATTAGCGTTTGAATATAAGCATCAAGCCATTATTGAAAGATTTGGGCGCTATCCGCACCGCAATGCGATTTTGGGTAGACAATCCAGTGATGAGGAAATCGCCTTTTTGCAACATCCCAACTCGTCATTTTAACTTTTATTAAGTTGTTGCTGGATCGCCCAATCAATATGTTCTTGTGTGTTTTCGCTTAGCATTGGGCGTTTTTGTTGCAGTTTGTCAATAATTGCTTGGCTAAACGGTGCATTGCCTAAGGCTACTGCCACATTGCGCATAAAATTGTCGTAGCCCGTGCGGCGAATCGGCGAGCCTTCAGTTTTTGTCAAAAAATCCTGTGCATCCCATGCCCATAACTCAAGTAGTGACATCTCATCTAAACGGTGACGCGGATTAAAATCCTCAATCGTCGCTAATCTGGCAAATTTATTCCAAGGACAAATCAACTGACAATCATCACAGCCAAAAATGCGATTGCCAATTTTGGGACGAAGTTCTACAGGGATTTTGCCATCTAATTCAATGGTTAAATACGAAATACACAGCCGTGCATCGACATCATAATGCCCGGTGGGTGTTTTGCGGATGGCATGGGTAGGGCACACATGAATACAAGCCCGGCAACTGCCACAATGCGATAATGTGGTTTCGATTTGCTTTTTATCGTCTGCCAAAGGCAAGCTGGTGAATAATTCCCCCAACACAAAAAATGACCCCGCTTGTGGATGAATCAGCAAAGTGTGTTTGCCTGTCCAGCCCAAACCTGCTTGCTCAGCCAACGCGCGCTCAAATATAGGCGCGGAGTCGCTAAAGGGACGAAATACAAAGTCGTTGGCATATTGCGGATAATCGGTGGTTAGTTTGTCTTGAATCAGTCTGGCTAGGGTTTTTAGTAGCCCTCGCATGGTTTTATGATAATCACGTCCTCGAGCATAGCGGGCAATAATCGCTGAGTTAGGGCGCTCGTTGTCTGGCACACTGCGTTTGGGCGGTGGCGTGACTAGATAATCTAAACGCACACTAATGATGCTTTGCGTCTTGTCAACTAACAGGGCAGGGTTAGCACGTTTATCATGATTGTCTTCAAAAAACAGCATATTGCCATGTTTACCTTGTGCTAACCAAGTTTGCAAGGCATCAAGCTGTTTGCTAAAGATGGGATTGGTTGGATGGACAAAGCCACAATCAGCAAACCCCAACGCCTTGGCTTGCGCTTTTATCCAGCCCTTGAGTGCATTGAGTTCATTTGTAGTGTCCAACATGCCAACAACCAGATAAAATTAAAATGCTATTATAGCAAAATAAAAACCTACCACATCATTGGATCATCTTATGCAAAGTAATGCACAGACGGATAAAAATACTGTGATGCAAAACGCCATTGCCTTATATAGCCCCAAACAAATATATGACATTGAAAAAAACTGGTTTAGCAAAAATGACAGTTTTGCCTTAATGCAACAAGCTGCATGGCAACTTGCACACATCATCAAGCAGGAAAGTAGCAATCAAAAAGGCAGTCCCCCTCAAAAAAGCAATTACCTTCAAAAAAGCAGTCACCCTCAAAAATCGGTATTGGTAGTAGCCGGCGCTGGTAATAATGGCGGCGATGCTTGGTTGGTGGCGCATTATGTGAGCAAGCTTTGCCCGCATTGGTCAGTTACCGTAGTACAAGTCGCAGCGCCTAGCACCCTCGACAGCCAAACAGCAAAGCACATGTACCTGTCAAACTGTGCAAATGCGGCAAAATACTTGACGTTGACAGCATTTTTACAGCCATTCTATGAGCTTGGTTTAAGCTATCAGTATGATGTGGTGATTGATGGGTTGTTGGGGATTGGACTCGATGGCAAGCCTAGCGATGATTATCAGACAATCATCAATTGGATTAATCAATACCGCAAGCAAGTTCACGCTTGTCAAGTCATCAGCATCGATGTACCCAGCGGACTTAATGCCGCTACGGGCGAAGTGTACGATGACATTGCGATTAAAGCAGACAAGACACTTTGTTTAATCGGGCGAAAGGTCGGACTGCATATCGGGGATAGTAAAGATTATGTTGGCAGCGTTATCGATGTGCCTTTGCTCCCTATTGAGCAATCAGGCATCTTGTTGCATTCCACGCTACCTAACTTACCACAACGTCAGCAGGTGAGCCATAAAGGTACGTATGGTCATGTACTCATCATCGGTGGCAATCGGTTACAGGATGGGCATGGCATGGCAGGGGCGGCGATATTGGCCGCCAATGCAGCATTGAGCAGTGGTGCAGGCAAAGTCACTGTTGCCTGTCATCGTGATTTTCATCCAGCCATTGTCACCGCTTTGCCCAATGCCATGACCGCGGATTTACACAATATCGCTAGCGTCATCGAGCTGATTGACGCGGTGGATGTGGTTGCCATCGGCATGGGTTTGGGTAGGGATAAAGTAACGCTTGATTTATTTAACCAGTATCTTATGGCCATCAAGCAATCAGAGAAGCTATGTGTCATTGACGCTGATGGTTTATACCATTTAGCAGATTGGGCAAGCACGAGTGACGGTTTAAATGCTCCCATTCAACCACGATTGGGACAGTCAAACCAACGGTTTTACCTAACGCCGCATTCAGCGGAAGCAGGACGTTTGCTCAATCAACCCTATGCTGACATTGATCGAGACAAAATCAGCGCGATTCGGGCGTTAGCTCACCAATATGGGGGCAATTGGCTTATCAAAGGGGCACAAACGATTGTGCTTGAACGTGCCAGTCTTGAGCGTGACAGCATTGATATTTGCGGCTTGGGTAATGCCGGTATGGCAACGGCTGGCATGGGCGACTGCTTGGCAGGTCTGATGGCGGGCTTATTGGGGCAAGCAATTGCCGCACCCATGCTAGCCTCCGTGCTCATACATGCCAAAGCGGGTGATACGTTAGCAGAAAAAATGGGTGAATATGCGTTGCAAGCCAATCACATGGCATCGGCAATCGGTGACATCATCCATCAATTCACGGACGATTAAAATCATGGCAGGTTAAGCAGGTTCAATAGAAAAAAGGTGAGAATTCACTCACCTTTAACCTTTACACACCGTTAATTTTAATTGAATGCTAAAGTCATATAGCGTGCAAAGTTATTTACAGTATTGGCTCACTGTTTGCGCGACTTGCTGACGGCGTAGCTCAATTTCACGACCATCTAAATATTTACGTTCACCTTTATTATCCATCTCATAGACGCGCCCGCCTTGGTTTAAGTTGGCAAGGGTGTTTTGTAAGGCTTTACAGCGCTCCGCATCTTGCTGTTTTTTGAGTTGCTGATTTTGTGCTTCAAGTTCAGCAGCACGTTTTTGATCGGCTGTCAGCGTTGGTGATACACCTGATGCAGCACCTGTGCTATTGCCAGCGGTTGCAGGTGCACGACTACTAGGTCCAAGTTCACGGGTATTAATCACTTGCACTTGTCGCAAATTAACACCATTGGTCGGGGCATATTGGCTATAATGCGGCACACCATTTTTGTCAGTCCACTTGTAGTAAGTGGCTGCATTTGAACTCGCCATAACGAATGGTGATAACATGAGTGATAACAAAAACAGTGGCTTTAACATTGTTTTTCCTATGCAAGAAACTAGAAAGTTATGCGATAGCCTATCACAGCTTGATAGCTTTTAGCAGTAAATTTTGACAAGATAATCGTATAATTTCCTAAAGGTAGTTTTCTAAAAACGACTGGCTCAATCAGTTTGAGATTTTAAAGTTTATCAAGCCTTAAAACCAAGCCTCAGACAATTCATTTACCTATAACTAAAAGTTATTAATTCTAATAGCTTTTTTTTATTGACAAGTGTTAAAAAAACTCACATCATAAGTCCTCTACTGGTCGTTAGTAACAATTATCGTTGGTTACTAATTGGTAAAATCTAAGCTAATTGGCGCTATCCGCTGATTAGGCTCTCCAATTGGATGAGAGCATTTTTTACCGTTGTTGTTGTTTATGAATCTAAACAAAAGAATCTAACAACCCTGACTTATCGGTCAACAAAGACAAAAAGTAGCCATCAATTTATACATTACGTAATTTTCGTGATGCTTTCTTTTTTGGTTATCATGCTTTTTGCCCTCGTCTGATTTGTTCACTGTTACCTCATGGCAGTGTTGAAGATTCTTGCTAATCATTTAGCAATTTTTATCTAAAACAACTTCCCAGTATCATTTTTGAAGACGACCATAAAAGGTGATGACAGTGACTCAAACTACCCAAGCTCCCAATATGACGGGAGAAAACCAAACGGCTCACGCTGCACCCAATTTTGACAAAAAAACCGCCAAAGCCTCAGCAGGTGAACCTGTCATGATGTCTGGTGCAGAAATGCTGGTGCAAGCGCTAATTGACGAAGGTGTTGAATACATTTTTGGCTATCCAGGCGGCGCCGTGTTGCATATTTATGATGCTTTGTTCAAACAAGATAGCATTGAGCACATCCTCGTGCGTCACGAACAAGCAGCGGGTCATATGGCAGATGCTTATTCCCGTGTGACAGGTAAAACTGGGGTGGTATTAGCCACATCGGGTCCAGGCGCCACCAATACGGTTACCGCCATCGCTACCGCGTTTATGGATTCTATTCCGATGGTTGTCATCTCAGGTCAGGTGCCTTCAAGCCTCATCGGTGATGATGCGTTCCAAGAAACTGATATGATTGGTGTGTCACGTCCTGTCGTCAAACACAGTTTTCAAGTACGTCATGCCAGCGAAATCCCAGAAATCGTGCGTAAAGCGTTTTATATCGCAAGCTCTGGTCGCCCAGGTCCTGTGGTGATTGATGTACCCAAAGACAAAACCGCGCCTAACGAAAAATTTCCTTACCATTTCCCTGAGTCGGTCAGTATGCGTTCTTACCAACCATCAGTTCGCGGTCATTCAGGACAAATTCGTAAAGCCATCGAAACCTTAATTGCTGCTAAACGCCCTGTTTTATATTCAGGGGGTGGCGTGATTGCATCAAACGCAAGTGCAGAATTAACCGCATTAGCCCGTTTACTTAATTTACCGGTGACCAATACTTTGATGGGTTTGGGCGCTTATCCAGGGTCGGATAAACAGTTTTTAGGTATGCTTGGGATGCATGGTACGTATGAAGCCAATATGACCATGCACAATTCAGATGTGATTTTGGCCGTCGGTGCGCGTTTTGATGACCGTGTGACCAACAATACGCAAAAATTCTGTCCAAACGCTAAAATTATCCATATTGATATCGACCCTGCATCAATCTCAAAAACCATCAATGCACACATCCCGATCGTCGGTGATGTAAAAAATGTGCTGAGTGATATGCTCGCCGTATTAACAGAAAATAACGCACAGCTTGACCAAGCCGCGTTAAATGATTGGTGGGCGCAAATCAATGAATGGCGTAAACGTCATGGTCTACGCTATGACAAAGACGACAGCAATGGCATGAAACCACAGCACGTTGTTGAGCGCTTATATGAGTTAACGCATGGTAAAGCTATCATCACATCTGATGTGGGTCAGCACCAAATGTTTGCAGCCCTATACTATAAATACGATGAGCCGCGTCAATGGTTAAACTCAGGGGGTTTAGGCACCATGGGGGTAGGATTGCCTTATGCAATGGCAGCCAAACTTGCTAATCCAGAGCGTGATGTGGTCTGTATCACAGGTGAAGGCTCAATTCAGATGAATATCCAAGAGCTATCAACTTGCCTACAATATAACTTACCCGTGAAGATTCTAAATCTTAACAACGCCCAGTTGGGTATGGTAAAACAATGGCAAGACATGATTTATGAAGGTCGTCATTCGCACTCTTATATGGATTCATTGCCAGATTTTGTCAAACTTGCAGAAGCTTACGGTCATGTCGGTATCCAAATCACCGACCCAGCCAAACTTGATGAACAACTTGCTTATGCTTTATCACTCAAAGATCGATTGGTATTTATCGA
This sequence comes from Moraxella sp. 179-F 1C4 NHS, assembly GCF_045370505.1. Lineage (NCBI taxonomy): Bacteria > Pseudomonadati > Pseudomonadota > Gammaproteobacteria > Moraxellales > Moraxellaceae > Moraxella > Moraxella sp. 179-F 1C4 NHS. Next base: position 109,869 of record NZ_JBIQEC010000004.1, read on the forward strand.
TGTGCTCGTCGATAAAAACGAGCATGTTTATCCAATGCAATTAGCAGGTCAGTCAATGCGTGATATGTGGTTAGCGAAAGGGGAGCGTACCTAATGAAACATTTAATTTCTGTCTTAATGGAAAATGAATCAGGGTCACTGTCTCGTGTGGTTGGCTTATTTTCACAACGTGGCTACAACATCGAGACACTGAACGTTGCCCCAACTGATGACCCGACTTTATCGCGTTTGACCTTGACCACAGATACCGATCAAAATAAGATTGAGCAAGTGACCAAACAGTTGCACAAGCTGATTGAAATCGTTAAAGTAACCACGCTGACCGATAGTGTACATATTGAGCGCGAACTCATGCTGATCAAAGTACGTGCCACGGGTAGCAACCGCGAAGAAGTGAAGCGCTGTGCGGATATCTTTCGTGCAAGTATTGTTGATATCACGCCCAATGTCTATACCATTCAAATTGTCGGTGACACGGCAAAATTGGACGGTTTTATTGAATTGATGGGACGTGAACGCATTTTAGAGGTCGTACGTTCTGGTGTTATTGGTATCGCTCGGGGTGAAAAAATCCTCAGCGTCTAAATTTACCAACCTTTTAATAGTAGTTGTTTTTTACACAAGGAAATAGTTATGAACATTTTTTATGATAAAGATTGTGATCTATCAATCATCCAAGGCAAAAAAGTTGCGATTATCGGCTATGGCTCACAAGGTCACGCACACGCATTGAACCTAAAAGACAGCGGTGTTGATGTCACAGTTGGCCTGCGCAAAGATTCATCATCTTGGAAAAAAGCAGAAAATGCCGGTCTAAAAGTGGCTGAAGTAGAAGAAGCCGTCAAGCAAGCTGACTTAGTCATGATTTTGACCCCTGATGAATTCCAAAAACAACTTTACAATGACGTGATTGAGCCAAACATCAAACAAGGTGCCACGCTTGCGTTTGCCCATGGTTTCTCAATCCATTACAACCAAGTGGTACCTCGTAAAGACCTAGACGTCATCATGATTGCGCCAAAAGCACCGGGTCATACCGTGCGTAACGAATTTGCCACAGGCGGCGGTATTCCTGACTTAATCGCCGTTTACCAAGATGCGTCTGGTCAAGCCAAACAAGTCGCGTTATCTTACGCGATGGGTGTCGGCGGTGGTCGTTCAGGTATCATCGAAACAACGTTCAAAGACGAAACTGAAACGGACCTATTTGGTGAGCAAGCGGTACTGTGTGGTGGTGCGGTTGAACTGGTTAAAATGGGCTTTGAAACCTTGGTTGAAGCAGGCTATGCCCCAGAAATGGCGTACTTTGAATGTCTACACGAATTAAAATTGATTGTAGACTTGATGTACCAAGGCGGTATTGCTGATATGAATTACTCAATCAGTAACAATGCAGAATACGGTGAATACGTGACAGGTTTAGAAGTTATTAACGATCAATCACGTGAAGCGATGCGTAATGCCCTAAAACGTATCCAATCAGGCGAATATGCAAAAATGTTTATCGCTGAAGGTATGTCAGGTTATCCATCAATGACAGCGCGCCGTCGTCAAACCGCTGAGCATGAAATCGAAAAAACAGGTGCCAAACTTCGCGGTATGATGCCTTGGATCACCTCAAGTAAGATCATCGACAAAGAGAAAAACTAGTTTTGCACCCAGTTAGTTTTACCAATGGCATCATACCCAATTGGTAAAACTAATAAAATGACAATAACCCTGCGCTGTGTAAAGTTACATAGACAGGGTTTTTTAGTATAAAATAATGGGTATCGATATAAAGTTTATGAGATTTGTTTTGAATATAGCGTCTGTTTGGCAGTTGTCGACTGCAACTTTTTTACACACTTTTAGCGGTATGAGTGCTTTGCCTGCATTGGCAAATCCTTTGAATTACCTGATGGGGGATAGCTATACGTTAAATTGGCAAGCAATTTATCTGGTCGGTACGTTAATTGTCGCCCTACTGATTGCCTATGAATCCATAGTTTTGAAGAAAAACTTAGGAAAATTGCCGCAATCAAAGTTATTTAGCGTGAGCTCCATATTAGAAACCGTGTGGCTCATGGTATCCGTGGTCGCCGTATATTATGGTGCATTTAGTAGCATTGCCAAAGTCGTGCCATTTGCCTATATTCTGTATAGCATATTTGGTTGGATTTACGGATTTTATCTACTCAAAGACCAGGCGGGCGATATTAAAGATGTCGATGATATGAGTATGCCCATCAAATATATGGACTATAGCCTATCATTTTCACTGGTGATTATGGTGACCAGCATTGCGATATTTATCAATATGTTGATGAACGGCGTAATCGCTTTTAATCTAGCTTAATAAAGTCAATTTAAATCCCTTTTTAATTGTAACTTTGTGGTAAAAAAATCAAAAAATAGTAGGTGAAACGCTAAAACTAGGCTATACTGTGATTATTCGCTAAAATACACTTAACAAACTTTTGGCGATGACAATTTATAACATCCTGTATTTACCTAAGTAATTGCAAGCGTTATAGATAACATAGTTAATTTTTAATGTAGGATTTTTTATGTCAGATAAAGCTACTGGTACTGTAAAATGGTTCAATGAAAGCAAAGGTTTCGGCTTCATCGCTCAAGACAATGGCGGTCAAGACGTTTTTGCTCATTACAGTGCAATCCAAGGTTCAGGTTTTAAAACACTTAAAGAAGGTCAACGTGTGAGCTTCGTATTGAGCCAAGGTCAAAAAGGCCCACAAGCCGAACAAATTGAAGCACAATAATAATAACTACAAGCTTAATTGTTTGTTTATTAACTGCTTATCTTAATTAGCTTGCAATAAAGAAAAACAACCAGACGATAGGTTGTTTTTTTTTGCGCGTTTGTTTTGTGTTTAATGTTTATATCAAGCACAAGACATTGTATGTTGAATATTTAGTTAAAAAATTTCCCTAATTATTTTAGTTATGATATATTCGAAAAATTCAAGAATTTTTGATGTTTTCCAACCATTTTTTTATGACTTAAAATTCATAGGATTTTCTTGATTTGTTGGGTAAGTTATCGCAACATATATTATTAACGAAGATAATGGGTATTGTGAGTATTCACAGTATAACTATTCTTTTTAGCTTGCTAAGTTAGCTCACCAAGCTAGTTTAAGTTAAGAAGAATAGGATGTTCATTTTATCATGACTGGGGATACTTGGATTTATCCTCCTTTTTTAATTCATATAACAAACGAGGAACGTATGAAAGCATTAGTTGCTGTTAAACGTGTAGTTGACTATAACGTAAAAGTTCGTGTAAAAGCGGACAACACTGGTGTTGACTTAACCAATGTTAAAATGTCTGTAAACCCATTTGATGAGATTGCTGTGGAAGAAGCTGTACGCCTACAAGAAGCGGGCGTGGTCTCTGAAATTGTTGTTGTATCTATCGGTCCAAAAGAAGCACAAGAACAAATCCGTGGCGCAATGGCACTGGGTGCAGATCGTGGTATTTTAGTTGAAACGACCGACACTGTGCGTCCCCTACAAGTGGCAAAAATTTTAAAAGCGATTGCACAAGCTGAAGCTGCTGACATCATTTTACTAGGCAAACAAGCGATTGATGATGACAACAACCAAACAGGTCAAATGCTAGCGGCATTGATGGATGTAGGTCAAGCAACCTTTGCATCACAAGTAAAAGTCGAAGGTGGTAGCGTCAATGTAACACGTGAAATCGATGGTGGCTTACAAACCGTTCAGTTATCATTGCCTGCGGTTATCACCACTGATTTACGTTTAAATGAACCACGTTATGCCAAACTGCCTAACATCATGAAAGCGAAGAAAAAACCATTAGAAGAGAAAAAACCAGAAGATTATGGTGTTTCTACCGCTAGTAACATTCAAATCGTAAAAGTAACGCCACCTGCAGAGCGTAAAGCGGGTGTTAAAGTTAAATCGGTTGACGAGTTAGTCGATAAATTAAGAAACGAAGCTAAAGTTATCTAATCATTTAACTACCTTCAATTTAATTCGTCATTTAACGATAGCGATTATCAAATATTAAGGAAAATCTCATGGCAATTTTAGTATATGCAGAACATGATAATAAAGAGCTGAAAAAAGCAACACTCAACACCGTAACGGCAGCAAGCAAAATCGGTGGCGATATCGTTGTGTTAGTTGCAGGTCTTGGCTGTGAAGCCGTAGCAGAACAAGCCGCTAAAGTAGCGGGTGTATCAAAGGTGCTTTGCGCAAGTAACGCTGCTTTTGAGCATCAACTGGCTGAAAACGTCGCTAAACTCGTGGTATCGCTTGCAGGTGATTATAGCCATATCGTTGCACCAGCAACAACCACAGGTAAAAACTTCTTACCACGCGTTGCCGCTTTGTTAGACGTAAATATGCTAACTGATGTAACCGCTGTGATTGATGCAGAGACATTTGAACGTCCAATCTACGCAGGCAATGCCATTGCAACGGTTAAAGATACTGAAAGCAAAAAAGTTATCACAGTTCGTACCACTGCATTTGATGCAGCGGCAGCAGAAGGCGGCGCAGCCAGTATAGAGCAAGTAAGCGCAGGCGAAGATGCGGGCAAATCAAAATTTGTCGGTGAAGAGTTAGCAAAATCTGATCGTCCAGAATTAACTGCTGCAGAGATTGTTGTATCAGGTGGTCGTGCATTAGCCAGCGGTGAAAACTTCACCAAGTATATTGAGCCACTCGCTGATAAGCTAGGTGCTGCGATGGGTGCATCACGTGCGGCAGTTGACGCAGGTTATGTGCCAAACGACCTACAAGTGGGTCAAACGGGTAAAATTGTTGCGCCAAACCTATATATCGCCGCAGGTATCTCAGGTGCTATTCAGCATTTGGCAGGTATGAAAGATTCAAAAGTTATCGTTGCTATCAACAATGACCCAGAAGCGCCTATCTCTCAAGTGGCTGATTATTTCCTAGAAGGTGATATTTTTACAGTCTTGCCAGAACTAACTAGCAAATTGTAATTGCCGCTATCATAAGCTACTAAGCGATAAATATATAGGCTATAAATATAAAAAAACCTCATGCTTTTTGAGGTTTTTTTATTTGCTATTTATAGGCTAAGCAGTGACTTAATTATCGCTAAAAGTATATTGATTGTTGTATAGCGACTAGGTAATATAATAAAAATTATGGGATTTTATTGATAGTAAATTTTTTGGAAATAAATCGTGAAAATGGATTTAAAAAAATTCCGTACAGAAATGCAGCAGCGGCTTAGCGAGCAGCAACTAGACAATGTGAAAGTACGTCCCTTTATCTGTTCAGGGTCACCCCTTAATTGCAAAATCATGATGGTCGGCTACAATCCAGCTCGCGAAGTTAATTTAGACGTGTTTGATGCAAATATTTGGCATGATGACATAGGGTTTGATCGTGAATCGTTTGCTGAGCATTATGACATCGCTAGCTACAATGATGATTTACAGTGGAATCGCAACCATATATTTCAGCAAAATTTGATTGATGAAATCTCAAATCATCCTGTGATTGAAACTTACCTTTATAGTGTTATCACCCCCAAAAAGACTTTATTAAGCCCTCAGCATAAACACACGCATCTATTTGATTGGCTATATAGCATTTTAAAACCTGTCTTAGTCATTACCCAAAATATTGATGTAATTAAATATTTTGAACGAGAAGCCAATAAAATTCTTGTTAGAAATACTTTTAATGCCATTACTTATCGAGATTTACACTGTGTGATTTTGCCCATCAGCCATTTATCCAAAAAATGGAATGACACCGAAATGTATCATTTGAAAGAAGAAATTGATGAGCTGTTTAATTTAATTACTGTTTAGAGAATAGTGTTTAATTGATAAATTTATAAACCAATAATAAAAAAGCTTAACAGCATCATCTGTTAAGCTTTTATAATTAAAGATCAAATTTACAGCCAACCTGCCTTTTTAAAGCGATAGTAAAGCGTGAAACAAATGGTCAAAATAACGGCTAATAAGACATAGTAGGCATAATGCATTTTTAGTTCAGGCATATTGTCAAAGTTCATCCCATAAATCCCTGCGACGGCGGTCGGAACCGCGAGTATACCTGCCCAAGCGGCAAGTTTTCGTACCACCTCATTCTGACCCATATTGACCACTGCCATGTAAGTATCCATGGCAACACTGAGCATTTCGTTAAGTCCATTGACCGCATCGAGCGCACGCAGTAGATGGTCATTGACGTCGCGAAAATACGGTTTGGCTTGGCTAGGGAAACTTGGAATCAAATCAGTCTTTTTATGATTGATAAAAAAATTACAGATATCTTGTACGGGTAAGATGACAGCACGCATATGTACGAGCTGTGATTTTAATTCATACAAATTGCGCAGCGTATGCTTGTTAAAGTTTTCAGAGAAAATTTCCCGTTCTTGCTCGCGCAAATAACGTCCTAATTTTTCAGTGACAGGTAAGTAGTTATCGACGATAAAGTCTAAGATGGCGTGCAGCACAAAGATGGGTCCAAGGCGTAATTTTTCTGGTCGGCGATGACAAAAATCTCGCACACTCTGGTAGCTATGAGAGGCACCTTGACGAATAGTGATGATATATTGCTTGCCCATAAAGATAGCCGTAGTGCCATAACGAATGGTGTTTTCGGTCAATTTGGCGGTTCGTACCACCACGAACACGCTATCATTACCATAGCTTTCAACTTTGGCGCGTTGATGCTCAGCGAAAGCATCTTCAATGGCAAGTTCGTGTAAGTCGAATGCCTCTTGGACTTCTCGAATGGTTTCGATACTTGGGTCATGCAGTCCTACCCAAACAAATACGTTGTTGTTGGATAATTCGCGGCGCACATCATCAAGTTCAATCTCGCCGATTTTTTCCCCAGATTTACGAGAGTAGGCAAAGCAGTTGGCAATCTCATTTTTCCCTTTAAAGCGATCTTCGGTGATTTCAGCTTCAGGGTTGTACTCAGGGGGTGGTACATCGGTCGGTGCATAGACTTCGACAGTGCCATCATCATCATAATCTTCGCCATAGATATAACTATCATCACCGTGCAAATCGAGTTCTTCATCAGTGATTTCATCATACATGAAATCCGCATTGGCAAGGGTAAAAGCATCTGCAGACATATCATGTGGCGGATTAAGCGCTGAGGCTAAAGGCGGCGTTACGCGCTGGGTCGTCTGAGTGGGGTGCTCTAATAAATCGTCGCTGCGTTCAGATAAATTTTTGTTTTGGTGGGGTGGCGTCATAACCAAAAACCTCGCTATCACGATTTGAAAGAGTTATATCAGATCGAATAAATGTGTCCAGTCGTTATCAAAGTACTAAAAGGTAGCAACCACAAAACAGCAAGTAAACATCAAAGTAGGCAAATGCGCCTGTGTGTTCTTGCTATTTTGTAATTCTCAGTGATTTTTAAACGAATAAAAAAAGAAGTCATGCATTGACAATGCAATCGTACCGCTAAAGTTAGATGGATAATGATAACAGTGAAAAATGACAATCTCAAGATAATTATACGTAACAGACCGCTAAAACCTAGTTGAATCTAGTTAACTATGGAATTAGCAACGGTCATTTTTTCACTATCGCCTTAGATAGCGTACTGCTGCAGTGTCTCTATATCTACTAACTCTAAGAGACTCTCATGACATGCGGCAAGCTTTAGCGGCGGCGCAACCCCCGCATCCAATGCTTCCACCCAGCGCAGGGCACACACGCACCAAAAATCATTGGGCTGCAGCCCTGGAAAACCAAATTCGGGTAAAGGCGTCACCAAATCATTGCCTTTGGCAACAGAAAATTCTAAGAATTCTCGGGTCATTTTGGCGCAAACCGTGTGTAAGCCGACGTCACCAGCGCCGGTATGACAAAAACCATTTCGATAATAACCTGTTAACGGGTCAAAACAGCAACTCGCTAGTGCGGTACCCAGTACATTGGTTTGGTTTAATTCAGCTTTTGGATGATAGGACATAATGAGCTCTTTTTACGTTTTAATTGTGTTAGATGAAAGATTGGCTAAAGCTTAAAGATAGATGCTGGTAGTTTTTCTAAAGCAGTACTCTGAGTTTTTTGCATAAAATCTCGCTGACAAAATTGCTCAAGTGCCGCTTTGTTTGCCTCACTTACTGCCTTGTCAAACACCTCAGCCAAACGTAATTTTAAATACCCTAAAGCGATACCAAAAAAGATTTGGCTTAACGCATCGCTTTGTGCGTCGAGCTGTGGTGCATTGGGGAGTAAATTCGACAATAGACTGGTGGAGCGCTCAATAAATGGATGTGGGGTAGCAATTGATGGCTGAAAGCGCTCGGTGGCAAAGGCGCGAACAGTTTGATTGATAATGCCGAGGCTCAGGCTGATTAAAGCGGCAGATTTTTCATCAGCGAAAATTTGCGGCATAAGGTGCGCCAAAATCACACTGCTTTCTGTGATGAGTAATTGATTATCGGTGAGCAGGGCAGGTACTTGGCTAAAAGGGTTGACCGCTAATAATTCTTGTGGGTTTTCCCAAGGCATGACAAATATAAGCTCGGCATCAATCTGCTGGCGTAAACAGGCGACCATCACGAGACGGGCGAAAGGGGAGGTGGTTGAGACAAAGAGTTTCATGGGTAAATTGGATTTCCCTATACTGGTTGCATGGGTGTAAGTTTTAATAAATAAGTTTCAATAAAATTTTATAGGAGTTTAGCATAAAAAATTGGGCAATAAAAAAATGCCTAAGCCCAGTGAAGCTATGATACAATGAAAAGGAAAAGTGCCCTTATTTTATTCTTTGCTTATTTTATTTTTGTAAGTGCCCTTCTCATCGATTATTCTATGATTTTACATGGTAATTCATGGTCTATGTTTTCATATGGCCGCTTGTTGTCATGTCTAGTGATATATCATTTAATCATCCTTAGGATTTATTGTGTCAAATTTAGCATCAAATTCCACAAACGTGGCAAATCAGTCTGCTTTTTATCTTAATACAAAAAATACTTGGCTATTACCCGATGGGGTTGTCGATTTACTATCAACCGAAGCGGTAAAGCAAGAAACCCTGCGTTATCAATTGACCCGGATTTTAATCAGCCATGGCTATGAATTTATTAGCCCGCCCATGATTGAATATACCGAAAGCTTGCTCGGCTATGCGTCTGAAGATGTTAAATTACAAACTTTTAAAATCATTGATCAGCTAACGGGTCGGCTCATGGGGGTACGCGCGGATATCACCCCACAAATTGCGCGGATTGATGCGCGTCTACACAATAATCAAGACACTAGTAACCCAGCAAAATCAATTTCCCGCTATTGTTATGCAGGGCATGTAATCTATACCATGCCAAAGGGCTTATTTGGTTCGCGCACCCCGCTACAGTTGGGGGCTGAGATTTTTGGTACCGATTCACTAGCCAGTGAAGTGGAGCTATTAGATGTGCTATTTACCTTGTTAGATAGCACCGATGTGATTGAGCACTCGCATATTGATATTGGTCATGTGGCGATTTTTCAGCAGCTTTGCCAGCTTGCCAGTGTACCTACGTATCTGCAAGAAAAACTAATTGAGCTGTATGCCAATAAAGCGTTACCTGAGCTGAAACTTTTGACCAGCAAAATGAACCAGTTTGGCGAACTTGCCAACGATTTTTATGTGCTTGGCGAGGCAGGTAATGACTTGCAAAAACTGAGTGAACGTCTATCAACTCAAGCCAAACACGATGCTATCATTGCCAAAGCCTTGTCTGATTTGACTTATCTGGTGAGTTATCTCGAAGAGCACTGGGATGCCAATGTCAGTGTCGATGTCACAGGATTGGGATATCACTATCATACAGGCGTTGTCTTTAATGTGTACGTGGCAGATGAGTCATTGCCGCTGATTCGTGGTGGTCGTTTTAGTAATCATTTTCATCATGAAGTTGATAATACCGATGCCGTGCGTTCCGGCGTTGGGTTTAGCTGCGAGCTAAACCGTTGGCAAAATCATATCCAAGTACATGAGCAGCCTTTTACCGTGGTGCCTTATAGCCATGTACAAACTATTTTACATGTACCCAATCATCCTGATGCGCCAGCGCTCAAACAAGCGATTGACTCACTACGCCAAGAAGGGCATCGGGTGATGATTGCGTTGGATGAAACCGATGAACCTGAGCAAACCACCCATCGCTTGCAAGTAGCGAATGGGGTTTGGTACTTAGAGCATTTGGCAGAAAATTAATTTTTAAGCTGTCATAAACTTGTTTTTAGCAATTACTTTGATAAAAGGTGACTTATCATGAAACATACGGGAAAAAACGTCGTTGTCCTTGGTAGCCAGTGGGGCGATGAGGGTAAAGGCAAAATCGTTGACTTATTGACTGAAAAAGCCAGTGCGGTGGCGCGCTATCAAGGCGGTCATAATGCCGGTCACACCTTAGTCGTTGGCGGTAAAAAAACCGTATTACATTTGATTCCATCGGGTATTCTACGTGAAGGGGTTACTTGCTACATCGGTAATGGCGTGGTGCTAGCCCCAGACGCGCTATTAAAAGAAATGCAATCACTGGTTGAAGCAGGCGTGCCTGTGCGTGAGCGACTTCGTATTTCACCCAACTGCCCACTGATCATGCCACAGCATGTAGCGCTTGACCAAGCCCGTGAAGTCAAACGTGGTAACAACAAAATTGGCACGACCGGGCGTGGTATCGGCCCTGCCTACGAAGATAAAGTAGCGCGCCGTGCCTTGCGTTTTGCTGACTTGTTGCGAGCTGACTTCGCCGATAAACTAAAAACTAACCTTGAGTACCATAACTTTGCCTTGACCCAATATTATGGGGTGGACGCAGTTGATTTTGATGCGACCTTAAAGTTGGCAGAAGAGTGGCGTGATGCGCTAAAAGACTTGGTAGCTGATGTGACGGGCGAGCTTGACAAGCTATGCAAAGAAGGCAAAAACTTAATGTTTGAAGGCGCACAAGGTACCTTGCTTGACGTTGACCACGGCACTTATCCCTTCGTTACCAGCTCAAACACCACAGCTGGCGGCGTGGCAACGGGTACGGGTCTTGGACCCTTGTACTTTGACTATGTATTGGGTATCACCAAAGCTTACACCACGCGCGTGGGGGCGGGTCCCTTCCCAACTGAGTTATTTGATGATATCGGTGAGCACATCGGTACTGTGGGTCAAGAATTTGGTGCTACCACGGGCCGCGCCCGTCGTTGTGGTTGGTTTGATGCAGCGATTCTACGCCGTGCTGTGGTACTAAACTCATTATCTGGTATCTGCTTGACCAAGCTTGATGTGTTAGATGACCTTGAACACCTCAATATCTGTACGGGTTATGAGTTGCCAAGTGGGGAAGTTTGCGGCTCTAGCGATGCGGAGTTTTACGAGAATGTCAAACCCATTTACGAAACATTGCCAGGTTGGAAAACTAGCACTGTAGGCGTGACAGAGTATGACAAGCTACCTGAAAATGCCAAAGCTTATATCAAACGCATTGAGCAGCTCATCGAGTGTCCCGTTGACATTATCTCAACAGGTCCTGACCGTGCCGAAACCATCGTGCTACGCGACCCATACGATGCTTAACCCTCACATATCAAAAAACCCGATGTCATGTCGGGTTTTTTATTTTAGGGTAAAAAATGCTGAATGATAGCTTACTCGCCTTAGCCAATTTATTAACCTCTGCTTTAACCGCCATCACAGGCGTGGGCGGCGGCATGATACTCATTGGACTGATGCCATTTTTTGTGCCTGCAGCAGCGATTGTACCAGTGCATGGCGTGACCCAGCTTGTCAGTAATGCCACGCGCTTGGTTTGGTCGGGATGCCTTAGACTTTACCTATTTTTGGCAATTTTTGGCGGGCTCATTGACGGGACTGTTGATATTTGGCGTGTTAGTACGCTTTATACATTTAGAGCTTATTCCGTTATTTATCGGTATTTATATCTTACTAATAACCTGGCCAAGCACTTTTAACCGAGTGATTCGCCGTTTTGAAAGTTTCTTTTTGGTCGGATTTGCACAAACGGGCTTGGGCGTGTTTGTTGGCACACCGGGTCCGCTCAATATCGCCATGCTCAATAAGTACTATGATGATAATAATGTCGTCGTTACCACGGGCGCCTTGATGATGACGGTGGTGCATACCGCTAAGTTGCTAGTTTATGTGGCGATGGGATTTGTGTTTGCCGATTATTGGCAGTTGCTAGTGATGATGGTCATCATGGCAACCGTGGGCTCATGGCTTGGTACCCGACTGTGCCATAAAATCCGTTTAGACTGGCTAGAAAAAATCCTGCCGTATCTAATCACCCTCATAGCGCTCAAATTGATTGTCGATATCGCCCGTCGCTATTTTTTTTGAACCGCTAATGCCAAAAAATCTCAGTAATAAGCGCCATGGCAATGATGATAAATATCAACCCACATAATCGATTAAGCCACATCAAGCGATTGCCCAATTGCAGCCAATCCGACAGTTTTTTGCCGCTCATGGTATAAACCAGCTGCCACGTTATCTCAATCATAAAAAAACCCAGCGTGAGTATGAGGTATTGCGGCAGTAAAGGCGCGGAAAAATTGATAAATTTGGGAAAAAATGCGGCAAAAAACAAAATCGCCTTGGGGTTGGATAAAGACACCCAAACCCCTGTTTTAAACAGTTGCGCGGGGGTCGGTATGACCTGTAACTGGTCACTGTGCAATTCGCTGTCAGCTTGGCGCCAAGATTTTATCCCAAGATAGGCTAAATACAGCGCGCCAACGACTTTGATAATGGTCAGCAAAAAAGGCGCGTTGGTACTGATAAGCCCTAGCCCTAACAGTGACGTTGTTAGTAATATAAATAGACCCATGCTCAGCCCTGCTAACGTCCACAGGGTTTTTTTGATGCCATAATTGACACCAAATTGGAACGCTAACAGCATATTAGAGCCAGGCGCTGCCGAGATAAGGCAAGTACTGATTAAAAAAAATAAGAAATTTTGCAGGGTCATTAGAATTTTTAGTAAATAAGTGAAAGATAGCCAATCAACGGTTAGTCAGACGGTGGAATGACAAACTGCCATTGCGGGTTAAAAAACCGTCGAAACATCAGCAAAGTCGCTATTGTACACCCTAAGGTACTGCTGGTGGCAATTAAAAACAGGGTTATAATTTGATAAAGCACGGCTTGGTGCGGGTCTGCGCCTGCCAAAATTTGTCCTGTCATCATACCCGGCAAGCTCACTAACCCCACCACCATCATGCTGTTAATCGTCGGTGTGATGCCATTTTGAATGGCAGCGATGACATAGGGTTTTGCAGTTTCCCAAGGCGTGGCGGACAATGCCAAATAAGTATTAATCATATTTTGTTCGCGATGAAAACTGCTGACAAGTTGGTTCATACAGAGTGAGACAGCAGTCAATGAATTACCTAAAATCAGCCCCAATAATGGTATCATCACTTGGGGGCGAAACCATGTAGCAGCGTTATCTGACAGCACCCACCAACCACCAAATATAGCCACCACCCAACTACTGACAAACACCGCCAGCGCCGTATCCCAAAATAAACCTTGATAAGGTTTGTTAACCCGATTTTTGGCAGCTATAGTGGCGACAATCGACATAAAAGTCAAAATTGCCAACACTTCATACCATTGCTCTCTGGCAAAAATCCACGCAAGGACCAGTCCAATTAGGCTTAGTTGAACCACCGTGCGAAAACTTGCAATGAGCAGGGATTTGACGATACCCAATTTTAACCAAACACTGATTGCCATCACCAGTAATAATGCCAGGCTTGCCAGCGCTACTTGTAGGTAGGAGATAGGCGGCATAGTGATGGCTAACATCATCATGGCTGATTCCCTTGTACTATGGATGCGGGTACTTTGCTATCGATTGTTAACTCGTCATTGCTCAATTGACCATTAGCCATCGTCCAGTGGCTAGTGCCAATCGCCAATAAGCGCTGAATTTGGGTCGGCTCATGGCTGATCCACACGACGGTAGCATTAGGAGTGGATTGATACCAGTGGTTAATCAATGTTTCGACTTGGTGGGTGGTAGTGGTATCAAGGGATGCGGTAGGCTCATCAAGTAATAAAATGGTCGGGTGCAATTGTAGCGTGCGTAATAAATTGACAAGCTGTTTTTCGCCACCCGATAAGCTTCGGCTATCTTGCTGTAAAAACTGGGGTGATTTGCCAAGGTTAACTAGCTGCTGCTCGTGCCAAGATACATCGAGTTTTTTGTCTTTATAAAGTGCAAAGCTAAAGGGCAGGGTCAAGTTATCTAAGACGCTGCCCTCAATCATCTCACTTAGTTGCGCAATATAGGCCACCTGTGAGCGCCAAATAGCCGGTGTCAAGTCGGTCAAATTTTTGCCGTTTAACGTGATGTGACCTGTTGACATAGGTAATAGGCTTGATAGTAGCTTTAGCAGTAACGATTTGCCACTGCCAGACTGTCCTGTGATGACAATAAAGTCATGCTCATGGATTTCACCTGAAACATGATTAACGAGTGTTCGATTGTCGATTTGGTAGGACAGTTGGCTAAATTGTAGCATGGCTTTTTAAAGTATAGTGTTTTTAATGGATAGCGTTTTTAAAGTATCGTGATAGAGTTATGACAAGGTGGTTTTATCCCAAAGCACTTCTTGACCAGCATCCAACCGAGCAACGACACGCGCCAATACAAACAGCCAATCGGATAGACGATTGATAAACTGTAGACTGAGTGGTGAGACATTATCATCCCGCGAGTTTAATGCCACGAGTAGGCGCTCAGCGTCTCGGCAATAACAGCGAGCGATATGCACTTGGCTAGTCACCATGGTGCCTGCAGGCAAGATAAAATCTTTGAGGGGTGGTAAATGGGTGTTCCACTCATCAATTTGATTTTCCAGTTCCGTCACATAGTCTGCCAAAATCCCGCGGTATTCGGGCATAGCAAGTTCACCCCCTAGATTGAAAAGCTGATGCTGCAAGCGGCTTAGTTTAGCATCAAATTGGGCGTGGTTGGGTTGGACATGGTTAGGTTGGGATTGGCTATCTTGAGTAAGATAGCCCCGCAATAAACCGATTTGGGAGTTTAATAAGTCAATTTTGCCCATGGCGTCAAAGCGTAAGTCTGCCTTGGAGACGCGTGAACCATCCGCCATGCCAGTGGTGCCGTCATCGCCCGTTCGGGTGTAAATCTTTGATAATCGATTGCCCATTATAGAGACCTTAAAGTGTGAAATATGCCAAATCATAGCACTTTTAACAAAATTTCGGTATGATAACCGATTGTCTTTTTTACCCAACTTGCACAGGTGACTATCCCATGACACAGCTGACACAGCCCATGCCGATTACCATATATGACTCGATGAGTGGACAAAAACGCCCATTCATGCCCTTAGAAGCAGGCAAAGTTGGCATGTATGTCTGTGGGATGACGGTGTATGATTATTGCCACATTGGTCATGCACGGGTCATGGTCGGCTTTGATGTGGTCGTGCGCTGGCTGCGTCATATTGGCTATGATGTCAATTATGTGCGTAATATTACCGATATTGATGACAAAATTATTAACCGCGCTAAGGACAATGGCGAAAGTATCTATGAGTTGACAGACCGCTTTATCAAAGCCATGCATGAAGATGCTGATAATCTGGGCTGTGAGCGTCCTAACAGTGAGCCAAAAGCCACGGATTTTATCCCACAGATGCAGCATCTAATTCAAACGCTGGAAAGCAAAAATTTAGCCTATCAAGGCGCAACGGGCGACGTCTATTATGCGGTCGAAAATTTTGCTGAGTATGGCAAACTCTCAAAACGTCGCCTAGCCGATATGCAAGCGGGTGCTAGCGAGCGGGTGAATGTTGAGACAGACAAAAAAAATCCGTTTGACTTTGTATTGTGGAAATCTGCCAAACAAACAGAGCCATCTGAGACCAAATGGCAGTCGCCTTGGGGGGTGGGTCGCCCAGGTTGGCATATCGAATGCTCGGCAATGAGTACTTGCTGCTTGGGCGACACCTTCGACATCCACGGCGGCGGACATGATTTACAGTTTCCGCACCACGAGAACGAAATTGCCCAATCTGAAGGCGCAACCGGTAAAACCTATGCCAACAACTGGATGCATGTGGGCTTTATCAATGTTGACGGCGAGAAAATGTCAAAATCACTGGGTAATTTCTTTACCATTCGCGATGTGATGGGGCAGTTTCACCCAGAGACCATTCGCTTCTTTATTTTATCGAGTCATTATCGCAGTCCAGTGAATTTCTCAGATAGCGCGCTTAAAGAAGCCCAAACCAGCCTCACGCGTCTGTATCAAGCCTTAAAATCTGTAGAAAGCCTCACCGAACCAGCCGGCGAGATTGACGAAACCCCATTTGAAACCCCTTTTAATCAAGCGATGTGCGATGATTTTAACAGTGCAGGGGCGGTGAGCGTATTATTTAGTCTAGCGCGTGAAATCAACAAAGCGGTCAATCTCGAAACCGTTGAAGGCAATGCCCAAGCGCTGGCGTTAGCAACATTGCTAAAAGATTTGGCACAACCGCTCAATATTTTACAGCTTAATCCAACCGATTTTTTACAAGCGAAAGTGGGCGAAACGACCGGGTTAAGTGATAGCGAGATTGAAGCATTCATCGAAGCCCGCAAGCAAGCCAAAGCGGACAAAGACTTTGCCAAAGCTGACCAAATTCGTAATGATTTGAAGGCGCAAGGTGTTGAGCTAGAAGACGGTAAAAATGGCACGACGTGGCGCCGTGTTTAAGCTGATTTTAACCTGTCACCATTTAAATCGCTTGATAATTTAACCGATTTTAGCTAGAATAGACGGTTAATCAAAAACTAAACGATGGTGTCAATTGAACATACCAATGACAACACGCTAAATCCAAAGGCTGGGCAGGGAACTGTTCAGCCTTTTGCGGTTTTTTGGCTGTCAAATTTTTCACCACGACAAAATTCTAAATACTATTTAACTACTCTTAACTGCTCCGAGGTCTTTATGTTACGAATCGTTGATGAAGCACTTACCTTTGATGATGTGCTACTACTACCTGCTTATTCTGAAGTCTTGCCTAAGATGGTAGATTTAAAAACCCGTTTGACGCGCGGTATTGAGCTAAATTTACCCATTGTTTCTGCTGCGATGGATACCGTGACTGAATCGCAAATGGCGATTACCATTGCCCAACTTGGCGGTATGGGTATTTTGCACAAAAACATGGACATTGATTTACAAGCCATGCAAGTACGCCGGGTGAAAAAATTTGAAGCCGGTACGGTTGTTGACCCTATCAGCGTATCACCCGATACCAGTGTTGGCGAATTGCTTCGTATCACCAAAGAAAACAAAATCAGCGGTGTGCCTGTGGTAGAAGGTAACCAAGTCGTGGGTATCGTCACCCACCGTGATATCCGTTTTGAAAATAACCTAAGCCAGCCTGTTCGCAATATCATGACCCCAAAAGAAAAATTGGTGACAGTTAAAGAAGGCGAGCCCACAGAGAATATTAAACGTCTGCTACACGAACACCGCATCGAAAAAGTGATTGTTGTGGATGACAATTTTCAATTAAAAGGCTTGATTACTGTCAATGATTTCACCAAAGCAGAAAACAACCCAAATGCTTGCCGCGATAGCAAAGGTCGCTTACGTGTTGGTGCGGCAGTGGGTACGGGGGCAGATACCGAAGCCCGCGTTGAAGCGCTCATCGCTGCCGATGTGGACGTGATTGTCGTAGATACCGCACATGGTCATTCAAAAGGCGTCATTGATCGCGTGGCTTGGGTGAAAAAGAACTATCCAAACATCCAAGTGATTGGCGGTAATATCGCCACTGCTGATGCGGCACTCGTGTTGCGTGATGCGGGTGCCGATGCGGTCAAAGTGGGTATCGGTCCGGGCTCTATTTGTACCACACGTATCATCGCAGGTATCGGCGTGCCGCAAATTTCAGCGATTAGCAACGTGGCTGATGCGCTAAAAAATGATATTCCACTGATAGCCGATGGTGGTATCCGTTTTTCAGGCGATATGGCAAAAGCGTTAGCAGCGGGTGCCTCTTGTATCATGGTGGGTTCTTTACTTGCAGGTACCGAAGAAGCGCCAGGGGAAGTGGAGCTATTCCAAGGTCGCTACTACAAAGCCTACCGTGGTATGGGTTCGCTAGGTGCGATGTCAGGACAAAATGGTTCATCTGATCGTTATTTCCAAGACGCCAAAGAAGGGGTAGAAAAATTGGTACCTGAAGGTATCGAAGGTCGCGTCCCTTACAAAGGTCCAATGAACGGTATCATCAACCAATTAGCCGGTGGCTTACGTTCGTCAATGGGTTATACAGGCTGTGCCAATATTGAAGAAATGCGTAGCAAACCACAATTTGTGCGTGTGACTTCGGCCGGTATGAAAGAATCTCACGTACATGACGTGCAAATCACCAAAGAAGCACCGAATTACCGTGTAAACTAAGTGATAGGTTGATTGCGCTAAAACTGGGTTAACTACCCAGTTTTTTTTTATGGCCCAATTTATCGCCCAAAGTTTTTATAGCTTAAAGTAACGTGTTGCGCCATCACCCATAAAAACAAACAGATATCGCAACATGCGTGAAATTTTGCTATGCTAAAATTTTATATTGTGATAACAACAACGGGCGACAAAGGAGAATTAAATGAGTTATTTTGGTACTGATGGTATTCGTGGTAAGTTTGGGGAATTTCCGATACATCCGCAGTTTTTAATCAAATTAGGCTATGCCACGGGTAAAGTGCTGCTAGCCAACCAAGCAGCCCCGAACGAAAATCATCGTCCCAATGTCGTCATTGGTAAAGATACGCGGCTCTCTGGCTATGTTATTGAAGCCTGTCTGCAAGCAGGATTTAACGCCGCAGGGGTAGATGTGCATATGCTAGGCACTATTCCAACCCCTGCCATCGCGCATTTGACCCGAAGTTTTCACGCTGATGCGGGCGTAGTGATATCCGCATCCCACAATCCATTTTATGACAACGGTATCAAATTTTTCTCCAATGAAGGCAAAAAGCTGTCAGATGAAATTCAACAAGCCATCAATGAAAAAATCGATGAAATCAAAGATATCAATGTCGTCATTGACGCACCAGAAGCGCTTGGCAAAAGTTATCGTGTGGAAGATGCCAAAGGCCGGTATATCGAGTTTTGTAAGGGCACTTTCCCCTACAATCTAAATTTAAATGCCCTAAAAATCGTCGTTGACTGTGCCAATGGGGCAGGATACAGCGTCGCACCCCGTGTATTACGTGAGTTAGGTGCGACCGTCATTGCCATTGGCGATAAACCCGATGGCATTAATATCAACGACAATGTCGGCTCTACCCATCCGGCAAACTTGCAACAAGCGGTGCTTGACCATGAGGCCCAAGTGGGTATTGCGTTAGATGGCGATGGCGACCGTATCATCATGGTCAATGAAAAAGGCGAGTTGGTTGATGGTGACGGCATTTTATATATTTTAGCCACCCAAGCAGAGCAACAAGTCGATGGCGTGGTAGGTACCTTGATGACCAACATGGGTCTACAATTGGCGTTTGACAAAGCGGGCATTGCCTTTGAACGCGCCAAAGTCGGCGACCGCTATGTCATGCAAGGGCTTGAAAAAAATGGCTGGGTACTGGGCGGTGAGTCATCAGGTCATATTTTAACCCTAGATAAAGCCAGTACGGGCGATGCCATTGTAGCAGGTCTACAAGTGCTTGCGGTGATGGCGCAGAGCAAACAATCATTATCAGAGCTGATGAAGGGTTATACGCAGCTACCACAAAAATTGGTCAATGTCAGATTGGCGCAAAAACAAGATCCCTACACCTTCCCAGAATTGGCAAATGCGTTTAAAGATGCCGAAGAAAAATTGACAGGACGGGGTCGTTTACTGATTCGTCAATCAGGTACAGAGCCATTGATTCGGGTAATGGTCGAAAGCGATGATGAGATTGAGTGTGATATGCTAGCCAATGAACTTGCTGAAAAAGTACGCCAAGTGATGGCGTAAAGTTGACATTTTATAAGGATAAAACATGAGTATTGATTTTACCAGTCAACGATTATCGTATGAGCAAGGCGAGCTTATCGAATCACACTTGCCAAAGCAGCCGTTTGGCTTACTACAAACTTGGGTGCAGCAAGCGATTGACGTCAAGCAAGGGGAAGCGTATGCGTTTTCACTGGCGACTTGTGGACGTGATGGGCAGCCAAGTGTACGCACTTTACTGATGCGTGAAATTATCCAATTGGATAACGCAGGCATTGGCCTCGTGTTTTATACCAATTACGACAGTGCCAAAGGCTGTGATTTGGCGACCAACCCCAATGCAGAAGCATTATTTTTTTGGCCGAGCCTAGAAAGACAAATCCGTCTTACCGGCGCTGTGCAAAAGGTTAGCCGTGAACAATCCGCCCGGTATTTTCATAGCCGCCCCCGTGACAGCCAACTAGCCGCTTGGGTCAGCGAGCCACAAAGCAGCGTGGTTGCTAGCCGCGAGGTAATGGAAGACAAATTTGCCCAATTAACTGCGCAGTATGAGGACAATCCAATCCCTTTGCCAGAATTTTGGGGAGGCTATCTGCTGACAGTAGAAAAAATCGAATTTTGGCAGGGTAGAGCCAATCGTATGCACGACCGCATTGTTTATTCGCTAGCTGACGAGCAATGGGTGATGGAACGACTACTACCTTAAACTGCAAGCCATAAAAAAACACGGTTTAGAATACCGTGTTTTTTTATTTAATAAAAATTAGTTTTGCAGTGAACGCAGTAAACGCACAAATTCAATATACATCCACACCAGTGTTGACAAGATACCGACGCTTAGTAGCCATTCATAGCTTTCATCCACCCCTGCAGCATAAGCTCGCTCAACGCTGTCAAAATCTAATAACAAGCTCAATGACGCAATCACAATCACCAGCAAGCTAAAACCAATACCCACCACGCCACCGCTAAACAAATACGGCAGTGAGCTACCAAATAGGCTAAACCCGATTTGTACCAGATACACCAGCATGATAGCAATCACAGCCGACATCATCACCGAACGAAATTTTTGGGTGACTTTAATCACGCCACTGCGATAAAGTGCCAGCATCACGGCAGCGGTTACAAAAGTTGCGACCAACGCCGTCGGCGCAACTGTGGGAAACTTGATGCTAGCAAAGAGAGAAATCGCGCCAATCACGATGCCCTCTAAAATTGCATAAGGAATTGCCAGTGTTTTAGCTATGTGGGGTTTTGAGATAATCACCATACTCAATACAAAAGCCACCAAGATACTGGCTAAAGCTGCTACACTAACAAAACCTGAAGTGACGCCACTAGTTAGGCAATAGCCAAAAAATCCAACACCCGATAAGGTCGTCAAACCTAGCAGAAAAGAGGTTTTTCGGATGACCCCTTTGACCGTCATCGGTGTCGTGCTAACCGCAAGTTCAGCGCGAGATATAATCGGATTTGCCATAAAAATTTGCTCCCAAGCGTTAAAAAATTCCAAAAGTTAACTAGATATCAATTACCTTAAATTAGCAAATAGCAACGAGTTTGTATACATTAACTGCACAACGAAGGTTAGCAATTTTGTAATATAAAATACTGATTGGGCATAACGTGAGCCAGTAAGCTGTGATAAAATAGTTCAATCTTTATCAGTTAATTTTCTGCTATGACGTCCACACTTATTCCCAATCCTGCCTTTGGGCGTATCGGCATTATGGGTCGTGCCAACAAGCCAAGTGTCATTCAAAGTATCTACCAAATTTGCGATTTTTTTCATGAGCAAGGGTTGCCTTTATTAATTGACCATCAGACGGCACGGTTGCCGGCATTAGATTTTGCACGTCTGGGCGAGATTGCTACGATTGAGCGCAGTTTGCTCGGCGGTGCTTGTGATTTGGTCATTGTGGTCGGTGGTGATGGCTCGCTGCTACATGCGGCGCAAGTACTGGTCAAACACAAAGTGCCAGTGGTGGGGGTAAACCGCGGGCGTTTAGGGTTTTTAACTGACATTTATCCTGATGATTTAAACATGAAATTGACCAGTATTTTACAAGGTCATTATCAGCTTGAAGATAGATTCTTGCTAAAAATGGAAATCCGTCAAGGTGCGCATGTGATTTATGAAGATATGGCGCTAAATGACATTGTGCTGCATGCAGGTAAATCAGTGCATATGCTAGATTTTCATTTAAAAATTGATGGGCTTAATGTCTATCGTCAGCACAGTGATGGTCTGATTGCCTCCACTCCAACAGGTTCCACGGCTTATGCGCTATCAGGTGGCGGGCCGATTATTCATCCTAGTATGGATGCCATTTGTCTGGTGCCCATGCATCCACATACCTTATCAAGCCGCCCGATTGTGGTTAGCGGCAACAGCGAAATCAAAATCCGCATCCATAAAGATAACCGCACCCAGCCGATGGTGAGTGCAGATGGCAAACCATCGGTGCCGCTCAACCAAAACCAGCGCTTAGTAATTCACAAGCATCCTAACAAACTCACGTTATTACACCCACCTGGGGTGGATTTTTTTGAAGCTTGCCGTACTAAGCTCGGTTGGAATAGCTACGCTGAAGAATTTAGTATGGATAATTAAATAACAAAGCCACCAAATCATTCGGTGGCTTTTTTATAAAGAAATACCTTAATTAATCAGCCCACTTGCCGAGCGTTTTGAGATGAATCCATCTGGGATTTGGTTGTGGTCAGCTTGCCAGCGCTGAAATGCCAATTTGGTATTGGTACCTACGACGCCATCTGACCCTTTGGTATCATAACCCATTGCCGTCAAACGCTGTTGAAGTTGGCGTACTTCATAAGTAGCAAGTGGCTGCTCATAGCGAGGCCAAGATTGCTGTAAGCCTAGCTGCCCGATAATGGCTTTGGCAAGTAAGCTCACCCCCATAGCATAATTGGAGGAATTATTGTAGACCTTAATGGCATCAAAATTTTTGGTTAATAAAATCGCAGGACCCTCTTTACCCGCAGGGAGCCATAATTCTGCCATCGCATCCATGGGCGCATTTGGGGTAATAAACTGAACACCTAAATTTTGCCAGTCCGCCATGGTTTTTTTGGTACTGACATGGCGATAATCAAAACCATTTGGTAATCGTACTTCATAGTACGAGCCCATGCCGCGCTGCCAGCCGGCATTTTTAAGATAGCTTGCGGTAGAGGCTAACGCATCAGCGGTATGCCAAGGGTTACGATGACCATCACCATTGCCATCTACTGCTTCATCTAACCAAGTTTTGGGAATAAATTGGGTATGTCCCATGCCACCTGCCCAAGAGCCGCGCAGTTGCGACCAATCAATATCACCACGCTCAAGCAGCGACAACAGCGCTAGCAGCTGATCCTCTGCAAAACTGCGGCGACGACCATCATATGCCAGGGTCGCTAAACTATTAACCAGTGATGAGTTACCTGTGCCTTGACCATATGAAGATTCCATGCCCCAAATGGCAGTCACAATAGAGGCCGGCACACCATACTGATTTTCAATGCGATCAAGTAGGGCGCTTTGGCTGGCAAAATTGCGCTGACCGCCACTGACTCGACCACTCGATGCGGCACCATCGATATATTCCCAAGGCATTTTGGCAAATTCAGGCTGTCCTTTATCCAGTGACACCACTTGCTCACTGTAGTTGGCACTTGACAGCAAGCGTTCAACATCAGCGCGGGGGTAACCTTTTTGCACAGCGCGTTCAATAAAATCCGATTTCCACTGATAAAAGCTGCTGTATTGATTGGTTGGAACAGTCACAGGTGGCACGGGCGTGACTTTAGGGGGTACTGTAATGACCACAGGGGCAGTCGGCAAGGTACCTGGTAATTTTTGGGGTTGGGTCTGAATAGGTGCTGATGAACAAGCTGCCAACAATGCCGCCAAGCTGACAGGCAATGCCAGTTTTTGACCACCCAAACGATGCGACAAACAGAGCGATAAAGAGACGATAGACGACGAATATTTAACATACATAAAGCAATAACCTCAATTAATACAAGCCAAACGCGTACAAACATAACAACTGTTATAAAAAAATGAATATAGCATAAAAATAGGAAATTTTAGTTGTTAAGGAATAATTGATATAAAAATACTACAAAAATTGCGGTAAAAGTATTTGCCAGATTTTGGCAGTTTTGCCAGCGTTTTTTGGAAAATAGGATTGATAATTGGTCAGAAAAGTTTATGATAATCGGTTTATAGTAGCTAATTTTGAGGAATAACTATGCTAAAAGTTAATCAATATTTTGATGGGAATGTGACATCAATCGGTTTTCAAACAGCCACCCTACCTGCGACCGTGGGTGTGATGAAAACAGGCGAATACGAATTTGGCACAAGTCAATTTGAAACCATGACCGTCATTAGTGGGGCTATCTCAGCACTATTGCCAGACCAAACTGACTGGCAAACTTTTAAAGCCAATGAAACCTTTACCGTCGAGGCCAACCAAAAATTCAAGGTAAAAATTGACGAAGAAACGGCTTATCTTTGCACTTACCAAGATAAATAATCAAGATAAATTAGTAATAAAAAAGCGATATCAAATCAATGATATCGCTTTTTTTAGCCGAAAAATTTATTGAATACCGCCAAATTTCCCCGCATTAAAATCTAAGATAGCTTGACGGATTTCGGCTTGACTATTCATTACAAAGGGTCCGTAACCCACCACAGGCTCATTAATCGGCTCACCACTCATCAGCAAAATTTTCGCTCCCGCTTTGCCCGCCGTTAAGCGTACAAAATCCTCGCCCGTCTCACCACTTTCAATCTCAAAAGTAATTAATTGATTGGCATGTGCTTGCTGGTCGTGATCAGCGTTGATAATAACATCGCCTTGCATCGACAATAACAACAAATTGTGGCTGCGAGAAATTGCGACTTCTATCGAGCGATTGGGTTCAATGCTAATATCCCACAAGTTAATAGGGGTAAAAGTCGTGCCAATGCCGCGTGCCTTATTGTCACCCTGCTGAGGGGCTTTGGTATTGACAGTAGGGGTAAACTCCCCAGCAATTACCTTAACTTGTCCTGCATGCAGTCCGTCATCATCATGCAGACTGACCACTGCCATGTCATCATTGGCAAGATGTTGGTATTTGGCAGGCGTGGCTTTATCTTTGGCAGGTAGATTGACCCAAAGCTGTACCATACTAAAATCACCGCCTGCTTGGCTAAATTCAGGGGAGTGAAATTCCTCATGAATCACGCCATTGCCCGCCGTCATCCACTGCACGTCACCTGTCTTAATAGTACCGCCACCGCCACTAGAATCACGGTGGGACACTTCACCTGCATAGGCGATAGTTACCGTTTCAAAGCCTTTGTGCGGATGTTGTCCGACACCGCGCGGCGCTTGAGCATTGGGCTCAAAATACTGTGTTGCCGCATAGTCGAGCATTAAAAAAGGATCGGTGCGTTTATCACCCACCATGTGATTGAACATCGGGTTGACATGAAAACCATCACCCACCCAATGGGGGCGTGGGGCGGCATGAATTTTGTCGACTTGTCGGTAAGTCTTATTGCTATTTTGCTTGCTATTTTGCATGGCCATGATTTTTCTCCTTATTGATAGCTTTAATATAGGAGCAAAAAAGCTATTTTCAAGTATAAATTACATTATATTGGTTATTGTCAATATTAACTAATATAAAAGATAAAAAAAGGCAAAGTTAATTGCTAACTTTGCCTTTATAAATTGTTTACTTGTTTTAATCATCAAGTTCTGACCAACGTGCCATTTTTTCAAGTAGCAAATCATCAATCTCGTTGAGGCGTTCACTGGCTTGGGTAGCGGCTGCCATATCACTCACAAACCAGCTGCCATCGGCTAATTTGTCTTGAAGTTCAGCTTGCTCTTGCTCGAGTAGCGCGATTTCATTAGGGAGACTATCTAATTCGCGCTGTTCTTTGTAGCTTAGTTTTTTCTTCACGGTATCAGTTTTTGGCGCATCAGTGTTAATCACTGCTTTGGGCTTTACTGTTGTCTTTTCTGATTTGTCTGCTTTGGGTTTAATCGCTTGTTCACGGGATTTTTGCGTCAAATAGTCTTGATAGCCACCGACATATTCTTTGACAATGCCATTGCCATCGCTATCTTCATCAAAAACCCAAGTTGATGTTACGACATTGTCCATAAAGGTACGGTCATGGCTAATCAGTAAGATGGTGCCATTAAAGCTATCGACAGCTTCTTCTAACAGCTCTAGGGTTGCCATATCCAAGTCGTTGGTCGGCTCATCAAGTACCAAGATATTTGCAGGTTTTAGTAGCTGTTTGGCCAGCAAAACGCGATTACGCTCACCGCCTGAAAGGGCTTTGACTGGCGTTCTGGCGCGTTCTGGGGCAAATAAGAAATCTTGCAAATAGCCGATGATATGTTTCTTTTTACCCGCTACTTCTACAAAATCAGAACCTTCCGCGACGTTTTGTACCACGGTCGCTTCTAGATCAAGTTGGTCACGCAACTGGTCAAGAAAGGCGATTTGTAGATTGGTGCCTAATTTTACTGAGCCGGATTTGGTGATATCAGGCTGTGGAATATCCAAAATCGCATGAATGAGCGTGGATTTGCCGACACCGTTTTTACCGATAATGCCAATACGGTCACCACGCATGATGCTGGTGTTAAAATCTTTTACCAAGGTTTTATCGCCATAACCTAGATTGAGATGTTTGACATTGGCAACCAATTTGCCGCTATTGTCGCCATCGTTCATGCTAATGTTAACTTGTCCGACTTGCTCACGGCGGGATTTACGTTCTTCACGCAGCGCCTTTAACGCGCGCACGCGACCTTCATTGCGGGTGCGACGCGCTTTGATACCTTGACGAATCCACACTTCCTCTTCAGCCAGTTTTTTATCAAAATTGGCATTGGCTTTTTCTTCAGCGTTGAGTTGTTGTTCTTTAAGTTCTTGGTAGCGGGCATAGCCTTTATTGACATTGCCTGCTTGCTTGGTGACGTCATAACTGCGTAGAATACCGCGGTCAAGTTCGACAATGCGGGTGGCGATTTTGTCAATAAACGAGCGGTCATGCGAGATAAACAGCAGGGTCAATCCTTGCGCGTTTAATAAAAATTGCTCAAGCCATTCGATACTTTCGACATCCAAATGGTTGGTCGGCTCGTCAAGTAGTAGCACATCAGGTTTGGTAATCAGCGCACGGGCAAGCAGTACACGGCGTTTGCGACCGCCCGATAATTCACTAATATCGGCATCGCCGTCCAAGTTCATCATGGACAGCATGGTCTGTACTTCGCGGGTCAAGTCCCAACCATGGGCATCATCAATTTTATGCTGCAAATCTGACATTAGTTCGCAGGCTTTCATGTCACCGCTGGCACATTTATCACTGGCTTGCTCGTAGGCTGTCAGCCAGGTTGCCACGTCACCGGCACCTGCCATAACGATGTCACTGACTTTGCCCGACGTTTCTGGAATGTCTTGTTCGAGCATGGCAATTTTCAGATTGCCACTGATTTGGAATTCGCCACTGTCAGCCTTGACTTGACCGCTAATGACTTTAAATAAGGTTGATTTGCCTTCACCATTGCGCCCAATCAAACACACGCGTTCGCCTTGTTCGATATTAAAATCAATACCGTCCAAAATCGGTGCAATACCAAATGCCAAATGAATATCTCGTAAATGAATCAGTGCCATAACTTTCTCAAAGTTTAGTAAAAATGTTTGTATAATAGGAAAATGCGGCTATTGTAGCAGACTTTATGGCAAAAAATTGTGGGGAAAGTTATGAGGCATTCTAAATGAGCGAAAAAGATCACCAAAAACAGGCAAGCGATGAAAATGGGTGGGTTACCATGGTAGAAAAATTAACCCAAGACTTGATTGATTTACAAACGCAAGTGCTGTTTATGGAAGATACAGTGGATAAACTTGATAATATCGTCACCGAGCAAAGCCAGCTAATTGCTGACCAACAACGGCAATTACAGCTACTTTATCAAAAATTGGAAACTCAAACGCAAGGCTCACAAATTCAGCCGTTTGATTTGTTGAGCGATAAACCGCCGCATTACTAATTTTATTGACAAAAATTGAAATTTTTATCAACATGGCAAGCGTTTTATGCGCCATAGACTGCCAATGTCCTAAATAGGAAAAAATAATGGTAGCTAGTTGCATCTGACTATCAGCAACAAACTCTGCAAAAATTGACCGTGATAGATATCAAACGCAAACTGCTTTATCAATGCTTTATCAAGGCGTGCCGTCAAAGATAGGCAAGGATGAGAGACTAAACGGGTCATTTTTTTAACGTAAATTTTGTATATGTATCTATCAATTTTCACCAGCATAGCAAATAAGTTTCACAAGTATTTCAAGCAAGCATAGTGCTGTGACCAAATAATCTGCTTTCATTTATTGTTAGGAATATCCTATATGAATCATAATGAATCTTTAATCAGCGTTGCCGAAGAAACATTACATGAAGCCAAAACAGTCATGTTTAATATGCTGTCCAAAGTGGTAGAAATCGGTGGTTCTGATTTATTTATCTCAGCGGATTTTCCACCCAGTATTAAATATCACGGGCTCATGAAGCCGCTCAATAAACAACCACTGACGGCTGAAAAAACCAAACTGTTTGCCTATAGTTTGATGAACCAAAAACAGCGCGAAGAATTTGCAACCAATCTTGAGTGTAACTTTGCGATTAGTGTGCCCAATGTATCGCGATTTCGGGTTAATGTGTTTCAGCAGCAATTACAAGTCGGTATGGTGATTCGTACTATTACGGCAGAAATACCCAACTTTAAACAGCTGCTGCTACCTGAGCAGCTCAAAAAAATTATCATGGAAAAACGTGGGTTAGTGTTGGTCGTAGGGGGAACAGGGTCAGGTAAATCAACATCGCTGGCGGCAATGATTGACCATCGTAATGAAAACTCCGCAGGTCACATTATCACTGTCGAAGACCCAGTAGAATATGTGCACAAGCACAAACAATCCATGATCACCCACCGTGAAGTAGGCGTGGATAGTCATTCATGGCATAACGCACTCAAAAACACCTTGCGCCAAGCGCCTGATGTGATTTTGATTGGGGAAATTCGTGATACTGAAACCATGGAAAACGCCATTGCATTTGCTGAAACAGGTCACTTATGTTTAGGCACTTTGCATGCCAATAATGCCAATCAAACCTTAGATCGTATTATCAACTTTTTTCCAGAGGAGCGTCGTAACCAATTGCTGATGGACTTGTCATCGAATATGAAAGCTATCATTTCGCAGCGTTTGATTCGTACAGAAGATGGTAAAGGTCGTCGGGCGGCGGTAGAAATTATGCTTAATACCCCATTGATGGCGGATTTGATATTAAAGGGTAATTTTCATGAAATTAAAGCGCTGATGACCAAATCTCGGGAATTGGGTATGCAAACCTTTGACCAAGCCTTATTTGATCTTTACGATGAAGGCGCCATCTCGTATGATGAAGCAATTCGCAATGCCGACTCTGCCAACGAACTGCGGTTGCAAATCAAACTTAAAAGCCGACGTGGTGAAGGCGACATGCAAAGCACAAGTGAATTAAAGCTCTGATAAAATAAAAACCCTGTGACTAAACAAGTAAAACAGGGCGTTTTAATCAGCTATCTGAAAAACTAGAGTCAGTTAACAATTAATAATCAATTACTCATTACTAATCACTTAAAAAATAACAGTTACTCATTCAACTCGCGAGTGGGTAATACATCTTTAATGGCATCACGTAAATCATGCATCGCTTTGACCGTGGTATCCCAATCGATACAGCCATCGGTAATGGACTTGCCATATTCAAGCTGGCTCAAATCTGCGGTCAAATCTTGACGACCGCCTTTAAGATGACTTTCAACCATCATCCCAATAATCGAGCGATTACCGTGTTTGATTTGCTCAGCGATATTTTGAATGACCATCGGTTGCAGGTAAGGGTCTTTGTTTGAATTGGCATGGCTTGAGTCAATCATGATTTTGCCTGAGACTTTCCCTTTGGCAAGTTCATTTTCTGCTTGGGCAACGGCAGTGGCATCATAGTTAGGTTTGCCATTGCCGCCGCGAAGTACCACATGACCGTATGGATTACCTTTTGATTGAATGATAGACACCAGACCATCGGCAGATAGACCTAAAAAGCTATGACCAGATTTGACCGCTTGCATGGCATTGACCGCCACTGTCATACCGCCGTCTGTACCGTTCTTAAAGCCAACTGGACAAGACAGACCTGAAGACATCTCGCGATGAGTCTGACTCTCAGTGGTACGTGCGCCAATGGCTGACCAACTTATTAAATCTTGGATATACTGCGGTGTATTGGGATCAAGCGCTTCGGTTGCACAAGGTAAGCCTTTTTCATTCAAATCAAGCAGCAGTTTGCGCGCAACACGCAAGCCCTTATTGATATCAAAGCTATCATTCATGTCTGGGTCATTGATTAAGCCTTTCCAGCCCACTGTGGTACGGGGTTTTTCAAAATACACACGCATCACCACATAAATACTGTCTTCAATTTCTTTGGATAAAGCCAACAGTTTATCGGCGTATTCATGCGCAGCGTTGACGTCATGAATCGAGCAGGGACCAATCACCATCAATAAGCGTTTGTCTTTACCGTCTAAAATATTACGTACGGTTTCGCGACCTTTGGTCACCGTCTCGATAGCTTTGGGGCTCAATGATAGTTCGTTTTTTAATTCCGCAGGCGTCACTAGCGGTAAAATTGCTTCAATATTCACATTATCTACATCAGCGATATCAGTTTTGGCAAAAGTTGTCATAATTCTCACAGGCTGTTGGCAAAAATTTAAAAAATCACTATAAACCAAAAAATTTATAATGTCATTACTTGAGTCAGTAGGAAAGCCTACTTTTAGTTTGGCAGTTGATAAAATTTTTTGTCAATGTTCAAAATCTGTTTGGTCAAAGTTTTTGGATGCTTGGGTAAGCTGCATATCCTATAGCAATAGTATAACAACTATTGTATCAGCATACTAGTACAAAATAACAAATAACTGTCATTTAAATTTTTTGATGGTTTTACTTTTCATCTGTTTACCCCTAAAATATTTTTTTAAAATTATAACCAAACAAGGCTGTTTAATCCCATGTACGCTAACACCCCTGCACAAACCATTTCAGACCTTGCTGCAAACGCAACACTCGCAACCAATATTGCTAACCCAAGCGCAGCCAGCTTTTCTAACCTCAGTGAAGAGAATTTGCTGCAAAACGTTGCTAAAACCAAGTTTCAGCCGATTGTCATTGGTATCGTAGCAGGCGAGGTCTCAGGCGATGCGCTGGGTGCAGACTTCATGCGCCAGATGAATAATTTGCGTGATGACATTGTGTGGGTGGGCGTGGGTGGCGCACAGATGCAAGCGCAAGGGCTTAACTCAGTGATTGACATGTCTCGTTTGTCGGTGATGGGCTTGGTGGAAGTGGTCAAGCATTTGCCAGATTTGTTTAAAGCACGTGATGAGATTTTGGCAGCGTTTAAACAAAATTCCATCGATATTTTTGTCGGTATTGATGCGCCTGATTTTAATTTACGATTGGGGGAACGGTTAAAATCAGCCGGTATTTATTGTGTGCAATATGTCAGCCCATCGATATGGGCATGGCGGGAAGGGCGAATTGAGAAAATCAAACGCGCCACCAATTTGGTGCTGTGTTTGTTTCCGTTTGAGTTGTCCGTGTACCAAAAACATGATCATCCCGCCGTGTGTGTCGGGCATTCACTCCTCAAAACCATGGATGACAATTTGTTTACAACGCCTATGGACGAGCTGCGCCGTGAGTTGATTTGGGATAATCCCACCTACCATCAGTTTTTTGTTAAAATGGGCGAGCTTGAGATGAGTCATCTCATTGCAGTGATGCCAGGCTCAAGACGCAGTGAAATCGATGCGATTTTTCCAAAAATGCTCAAAGCCATTCATCAAATGTTGATTATGGACGATAAGCTGTGCTTTATCGTGCCAACGGTCAACCAACATCTACTGACTATCGTAGAGCAATATCTAGAAGCCCAGTCAGCGCAGGTGCGCCATCATGTGACAGTGAGCTGTGATGAAACACAAGCGGATTTTAGCCAACAGGTGATGGCGGCGTCAGATTTGGTGCTACTCGCATCGGGTACCGCCACGCTTGAAGCCATGCTACTGGGTAAACCGATGGTGGTGGTATATTCACTCAATAAAATGACCTTTTGGCTGGCAAAACGCCTGGTCAAAGTGCCGTATGTGGCACTGCCTAATATTTTGGCAGGTCGAGAAATCGTACCAGAATTGCTACAAGAAGACGCCAACCCAGACAATATTTGCCGTGTGGTACAGCAATCATTAAAAGTTAAAAATTATAACGAGCAGCTGCGAGATTTGCGGCAAACGTCAGAATGGCTGCGTGAGCAAAGCAACATCAATCCCGCCAATGCGGTGATTGATAATTGGCTGATGTGGAAAAAGCAGTAAAAATCTCAGGCAAAATCCAAGCAAAATTTGACACTTTATCAAGTTGGGCGCGGTGATATTGACGGCAAATTTACGTCCAATCTTCTGAGGTGAATGTTGTCATCAAATCATGGGCTTTGGTTCTGGCATCAAGCACAGTCATAAAGGTATAAGCGCCGATGAATTTACGGCTAATAAACATCAGCTCTTTAGGCGGCACGCTAAAGGATTTTGAGGTCGCTGATTTGCTGGCAAGCTTAATGACACGGTTATGTAAATCACTTTCTGCCCAAATATAATTGCCATGTACATCCAGTACATTCGGTGGAATTGTCGGATTACGACTTGGCAAACTAAAGGGTTCACTGGCAAGCAAACATAGCTCTACCATATCATTTTTCACCGAATCGCTAAGATTAGCAAAGAATTCAAAATGCTTGCCTGCTTGATCAATCGCTTGGCGCATTTTGCTACGGTCGTGAAAAACCCCTGCCAACAGCAAATTACGGGCGATGAGCAGCAGATTGTCATCAAACTGACGAATCGCGCCAAAGTCCAATAACACCAATTGGTCAAGCTGTGTATCAGGCTGCTGTGTATTGGGCTTTTGTGCAAGGCGAATCAGATAGTTGCCAAAATTGGGGTCGGTCTGCATATCCCCCCATTCAAAAATCTCACGTAGCATAATTTCAATCGACGCCTGCCCAATCGCATTCCGTCTTTCTTGCGGTAGCGCAAATACTTGCTCATCCAAAATCGACACACCATCTTCATAGGTCATACATAGCAACCGATCGGTGCTATAAGCTTTGAGGATGCGCGGCACCACATAGCGACGATCCCCAACAAAACGTTGAAAAAATAACTCAGTGGTATCTGCTTCGAGGAGGTAGTTGACTTCATGATGCAGCAGGTCACGAATTTCTTCAAACCACGCATCGAGTTGGCGGGTTTGCGGGACAACATTCGTCACTCTAAGCAATTGGCGGAACAAATCCAAGTCACTGTCTACGGCATCAGCGATATTGGGATATTGCACCTTAAACACCACTTGCTCGCCCGTGGCTTTATGAACTGCTCTATGTACTTGCGAAAGTGAGGCGGTGCCAATGGGGGTATGGTCGATATCAAATTCATGGATGGTATCACCAAATTCGGTTCGTAGCGCTGATTCGATAATTGACCAGGAAAAAGCAGTCGTCTGGCTGTTCAATGTCTGTAAGGCTTCTGTGATTTCGGGGGGCAAAAAATGCTCCCCGTACAGGGCTAACATTTGACCGATTTTGACCACCGAGCCTTTGAGTTTACCTAGCTCATCCACCAAATACTGGGCTTGCTCACGCATAAAAGCTTGTTTTTGTAACGCTTTTTCTTCTTTTGATTTGAATAATCCAAAAGCACTATTGGTCGCCCATCGTCTGCCGATATTGAGCGATGCTTTGGCAATCGATAACCGACGGTCAAGCGCCGAGGTTTTGAGCTGTTCAAGCGGTTGGTTATCGTAATTTTGCGGATTTGCCATACAGGGTGCCTAATGTTTTTGAAAGAAAAAGCCAAATAAAAAGCAAATCATTTTAACACATGATTTGCTTTGATTGTTGTTACCGATTTTTAATAAAGTAGATTAAAACTTAGCGTAACCACTTGGCTAACACAGTGGCTAGATGTCTAAATGCCATCTTATTGGTTGTTGGTTATTCGGCGCTAGATTGAATAGCGCGCCAACCGATATCACGGCGATATTGCATACCATCAAAGCTAATAGCGCCACAAACTGCTAAGGCTTTGGTTTGCGCATCCAAAATATCGTCACCGAGCGCCGTCACGCAAACCACACGGCCGCCATTGGTGATAATTTCACCATTATCAAACGCTTTGGTGCCTGCGTGGAAAACTTTGACATCCATATCCGTTTGCCCATACTGAGACTCAAGCGTTGGTAACCCATGGATGACATCGCCGTTGCTCGCGCTTTCTGGATAGCCTTTGCTAGCCAGTACCACACCCAAGGCAGGACGCTCATCCCACTCGGTTTGTTTGGGAAGACTGCCTGCAAGTCCAGCTTCAATCAAATCTACCATTGAGCCTTTTAGGCGCATCATAATGGGCTGTGTTTCTGGGTCACCAAAACGGCAATTAAACTCAATCACATAGGGGTCATTGTGGTCATCAATCATCAAGCCTGCGTACAAAAATCCCGTATAAGGCGTGCCATTAGCGTTCATGGCATCGACCACTGGCTGAATTATACGGGCAATCACCTTATCATGTACTTGCTGTGTCACCACGGGGGCAGGTGAGTAAGCCCCCATACCGCCTGTATTAAGACCGCTATCACCTTCGCCAATACGTTTGTGATCTTGGCTGGTTGCCATCGGTAAAATATGGTTGCCATCTATCATACAGATGAAGCTGGCTTCTTCGCCTTGCAAGAACTGCTCAATCACCACACGGCTGCCCGCATCACCAAATTTGTTGCCCGATAACATATCATTGATGGCATCAACGGCTTCTTGTTCGTTCATCGCCACAATCACGCCTTTACCTGCAGCTAAACCATCGGCTTTAATGACAATCGGCGCGCCTTCGGCTTTCACATAAGCAATCGCTTGCTCGGCATCGCTAAAAGTTTGGTATTTGGCGGTAGGAATATGATGTTTTATCATAAAATCTTTGGCAAAGGCTTTTGACCCTTCAAGCTGCGCGCAATACGCCGTGGGTCCCCAAGCTTTGATACCTGCTGTTGTTAAGTCATCGACCATACCTGCCACAAGTGGCGCTTCAGGACCAACCAGCACAAAGGCAATGTCATTGTCTTGGCAAAATTGAATCACCGCCGCATGGTCCTTGACGTCTAAATCGACATTTTGTAATTTGTGTTCAAGCGCTGTGCCTGCATTGCCGTTGGCAACAAAAACCGTGCTAACTTTGCTATCTTTGGCGCATTGCCATGCCAATGCGTGCTCACGTCCACCTGTGCCAATTACTAAAATATTCATGTATATCCTCTATAAAGTTAATGGTTACTTCAATTTCTCAATAATAGTTTCTAACTCGGCAGAAATTGGAAAAAATAACCTTGCTGGACATCGCCATTCGCATTGAATGGTCCATTTTTACCGGTAAATTTTGTTCGATTATCTGCGGAAATTTTAGTTTTGTGAATAGGTTTTTCATAGGGAGTATAGTTCACTTCCAAAAGCTTACCTTCTGATTCCCACATATCATTGTTAGGATAAGGATTCCTGCTTTTGACTGCGCTTTTGGTTACTAAACTTTCGCCTACAATAAAACTATTTGTATAATGATAAATTTTATCACCTTCAACTGCATCCCACATCGTTTCCCAGTGCCATTGTGAAGCACCCCTTTTATTTCTTAATGGAGACCAAACAATCTTATTCTGAGGCTTGCCTTTTTTGCTACCTTGATTAACCCACCATGTTGCCATGATTAAATCCCAATATGTTAATATAAACACCTGAATTATAGCATTATAACGAGTTTTAAATGAATAAATACCATTTTGTTATTGGCGTGGATGAAGTCGGGCGAGGGCCGTTATTGGGCGATGTGGTGGTTTGTGCGATCATCTTCGATAAGGCGATTTTATCTATCAAAGAAGATAGCCTAAGCACTGATTTACCCACGGCTAATAGTGTAGGTATTAACCACAATCATCCGCTAAGCGCGCTAACTGACTCCAAAAAACTGTCAGAGAAAAAGCGAGAAGCGTTATTTTCCTTGATTGAACAAACGGCGAGTGCGCATCAGGTTGTCAAAATTTCTGCTAGCTTAATAGACCAGCTCAACATCTTACAAGCGACATTACTCGGTATGAAACAAGCAGTGGCAGGCGTGATGGCGCAAATGTTAGCGCAATACCCAACAGCGACTTTTAGCGTCATGGTGGATGGCAATAAACTGCCCGTGTTGTTTGATTTGCCCAATTATCAGCAAATTACCCATGAGCAAGCGATTGTGAAAGGGGACGGCAAACATGCGTGTATCAGTGGCGCCAGTGTGATTGCCAAAGTGACGCGTGACCGAGACATGGTGGCGTTGTCAAAGTTATATCCTGATTATGGCATTGAGCAGCATAAAGGCTATCCCACCGCCGCCCATATCCAAGCGATACAACATTACGGCATTTTGCCCATGCACCGCAAAAGTTTTGCCCCCATCAAACAGAGGATTTTAGACAAAAAAGGTGAACATACAGTCAATATCCGGTAGTAATGAGTGCAGGTCTAAAGTCGCCTTGTGAGCGAGTTTAACTAGTAAAGTGTGCTGAGCATGACAAGTAAAAAGATGGTCTTGCTCACAGACCTGCAAGCTGTGCCCGATTTGTTTTCAACCTCTCGGTGGACAGCGCGCCAAACAAGGTCTGATAGTCGCCCTGTATGTTCGAATCCATCATAGCAAATTGTAGGCTTTTTTCAAACTAGCTTATACTAAATCAATCTGCCAATTAGCGGCTTGCAATTGGATATTTAAGTTTCTAAGTTTGACCGCTATGTCATCTGCTTGTTTTTGCAGTCTGACGGGTTCAATCACTTTTTGCCATTTGATTTCCCGATAGCTATAGCGATCGCCTTCCGTCTTAGCATTATCAATCGCGGTTTGCAGCAGGCGATGGCGTTCGGCAAGTTCATCACGCTTGACTAAAGTGCTGAGCATGGTTGAACCATCGGGCATGACGGCAATGGCATTGGTGCGATGGATATGGTCGATTAACGCATACAGCTCGCTCATGACTTGATTGGCTTGCAGCAGCAGTTCATTCGGGTTTTCATTTGGGGTATCGCCGTCTTGGACTTTGACGTTTTCAGCAATGCGCGATTTCAAGCTGGCGAGCTTTTTTTGCATATCAGCACGTCGTAACAAAGCTTCTGCAAGTTTCATGGTTATCTCCTGATTGGTCAATTTAGTGGGTCAATTTAAACGTTAAGCTCATATAATTGGGTTAAAAATTGGGTAGGATAATCTGTAATCACACAATCCACGCCCATCTCAATCAAGCGCTTTGCCACATCAACCTCATTTACCGTCCAAGCGGTGACTGTTAAGCCATAAATTTTGGCAATTTCTAGCAGAGTTGGGGTGATAAGCGGATAATAAATGCCCACTTGGCTACAGCCTAACGCACAAGCGCGATTAAAGGTTTGTAATATTAAGTGTTTACCCGCTGCATCAGGCGTCGGTAAAAAAGCAATGTGGCTTGCCAGCGTGGTTTTTGGCTCAAGCAATAAGCCTGTATGACGCTTAAGTGTTAGTGATTGCTGTTGGTTTCGTATCTGATATAACACATCGGTATCAAAACTGGTCAAAGTGATAGGTAAATCTTGCCATATTTCTTGTGATAATAGCCTAAGCAGATTTTTAACCAATAGCGCTGGATGAGTTTTGGCATGGGTTTTGATTTCTAGTTCAATATGGCGAAAGTGTTGCAGATAGGGTGGTAAATCGTCTAGCAACAATACGTGATGTTTTAAAAATCCGGGTTCAAAACATTGGGAAAAACGCCCATAGTCCGATTGCACAATGGCGTCTAATTCCGTCCATGTTTTATCAGCAATCCACGATTGTTGTCTTGCCAGCCGATTTAAGGTTTCGTCATGTACCACCACAAATTTACCGTCGGAGGTCATTTGAATATCAAATTCAACCCCATCAAGCTGCTTACCATGTTTTTGTAATTGCTGCACGTAGGCAAATCCGTCTTGACAGTTCTCAAGCATTTCAGCCCGAGCAGCACGATGACCGATTAAATAATAGGTTTGATTTGGATGGCGCATACGATGGCTCGCAATAGACAATAAAATTTTATGACTACTAAAAATTATTACAACTAAATTTTATTATAAATAATAGTGAACAACTACCCAATTTGCAAAACTTTGCTTTATAATGGCATGGTAATAAATTCTGCGTGAAAGGTGCCTTATGTCTATGATTTTCCCACAAAATACGTTGTCAAAAAAAATGCGTACGCCGTTATTGTTGGCGTGTTTTGCCTTAACCGTCGTGGGATGTAGTCGCAATGAGCAAAAAGACGAGCAAACTGGCAGTGCTGCAAGCAGTGAGCAAAAGTCAATTGAAACGTCTGATATTGCCTGTAACAATGAGAAGGCAACCGGTGCCATTCACAGTTATTTAGTCAATCGCATTGACCAGCAAGCCAAAAAGCAGTCTGACATCATTCAGCAGCAAGCAGGTACGATGGTTGATATGACTATCTTGCAAAATGGCTTATCGCAAGTGGCAATCAACCTAGAAGGCGTGAATGGTAGCAATGGTAAATGCCAAGCGACCGTGTCGTTTAATATGCCTCAAGCGCAGCTCGATAACGCGGATAAAATTTATACCCGTCTAAAAATGCCAGTCGCCGCCGAGCAAATCACGTCGCGTGGTTATCAACTGCAAAATAGCACTTTAGTGGCAAACAATGTTGGGTTTGGTCTATCAGCGAGTGGCGCCAATTACCAAGTCAATAGCACCACAGGCGACGATGTGATTGGGCTAGTCGGTGAGATTATGGCAAATTCGGCATTAGCGCAAACGCTGACCCAGCCATCTAATACGCCCTTAGCCGGTTCTTCGGCAGGCGCTATCGCTGTTTTGCCACCTGTGACTAGCAGACCCAGTGTCGCTGCCAACAACAGCCAAAATTCAACCACCAAACCTGTCAAAAAACAAACCACAGAACAACCAAAAACAGGCAGTGAAAAAACCAAGACTGACGTGAACAACACATCAGACAAGAAAAACACGCAATCAGATAGCGCAGATAAAATATCGGATAAAAAATCTGAGCCAACCACCTCAAATGCTGATAGCAAATCAACCGCTACTAAGTCAGCGGCTAGCACAAATACAGACAAATCGACCAAGTCAGTATCGCATGAAAAAGTCCCAACCGACACCAATGTCAAATTAACCATTGAAGAAAAAAACGAGCAATACTAACGTTAAACACTGTTAGATGACGTGTTTAACGTATATCACCCAGTCATCAATTTGTTTTAGCATATTTTTGATGTAGTCATGTGACTAACCATAAAACAAATTGATGCGTCGATTTTTCGCCTGCCACCATAAGGATATGAACATGGCCCATTTTGCCCCACAAATCGCTGTTAAAGCTACCTATATGCGCGGTGGTACATCAAAAGGTACTTTTTTCAAGCTTGATGACCTACCTGAACGCTGCCAAACTCCAGGGCAAGCCAGAGATAGCTTTTTACTGCGGGTGGTGGGTAGTCCAGATCCGTATGGTAAGCAAATTGACGGTTTGGGCAATGGCTCATCATCAACCTCCAAAGTGGTGATTTTGTCAAAAACAGATGTTGCCAATCATGATGTGAATTATTTATTCGGTCAGGTCGCCATTGATAAAGCGATGATTGATTGGTCAGGTAACTGTGGAAACTTAACTGCTGCGGTCGGTTCATTTGCGATTGCCAATGGCTTGGTGGATGCCAGTAAAGTGCCCCAAAATGGCATTTGTGAAGTGCGTATTTGGCAGCAAAATATCAGCAAGACTATCATCGCGCATGTACCCATGACCGATGGTCAAGTGCAAGAAACGGGCGATTTTGAGCTAGATGGTGTGACTTTCCCAGCAGCCGAAGTCAAAATTGAATTTATCGACCCTGTGGACAGCGATGGGGATATGTTCCCGACGGGCAACTTGATTGACAAACTTAATGTACCTGAAATCGGTGAATTTGACGTCACGATGATCAATGCAGGTATCCCAACCATTTTTTTAAATGCCAAAGACTTAGGTTTTACGGGCGCTGAGCTGCAAAAAGACATCAATAGCAACCAAGAAATTTTGGCGAAGCTTGAAAAAATCCGTGCGTACGGTGCAGTTAAAATGGGACTAATTGAAGAGTTAACAGAAGCTCAAACCCGTCAGCATACCCCAAAAATTGCTTGGGTTGCGCCACCCGCCGATTATACCGCCTCTAGTGGCAAAGCAGTCAAGGCAGGCGATATTGATTTGCTTGCCCGCGCGATGAGCATGGGTCAACTGCACCATGCCATGATGGGTACAGCCTCGGTTGCGATTGGCACCGCAGCGACCATTAAAGGTACGCTAGTTAACCAAGCGGCCGGTGGCAAAGCGTTGTCTGAAGTACGCTTTGGTCACCCCTCAGGCACGCTACTGGTCGGGGGTGAGTCCTCGCAAGTGGATGGCAAATGGCAAGCCAAAAAAGTGTCTATGAGCCGTTCAGCGCGCCGTCTAATGGTGGGTGAGGTGTATTTGCCTGGCGATGCGTTTTAATCGACAAATCATTCACAAGCCAACTGAGCGCCTAATAACACTAAGAGCCCAATAACTAAGAGCCTAATAATGACAGATAAGCAATCACACTGGATTGAACTGACGCAAGCGCCAAGCCAAGGGGTAACCGTGGTTCAAACCCTATCTGGCTGTGAGTCCCTGCCAAGAAAGTCAAGCAAGTCAAGCAATGATGCAGTGGGGCAGTCTAGTTTGAATGCTGTGTATGGTCAATTCAATCTGGGTTTGCATGTAGGTGATGATAGCATGCAGGTGCATCAACATCGTGCGCACTTGCTACAATCCTTGCAACAATATCATCCCGCATTAAAGAGCGTTCATTGGCTTAATCAAATTCATGGTAATGACATTTATCAAGTTACTGATAAAATTGGCACAGCAGCGATATCGGCTGATGCGCATATCACTCGTTTGCCTAACGTTGCCTTAGCGATTATGACAGCAGATTGTGTACCTGTCATGATAGCGACGGAGGCAGCAGATGATAACAAGCTGATTGCGGCTATTCACGCTGGCTGGCAAGGTCTTAATAAAAATATTATTGCAAAAACGGTGCAAAAAATGGTACATCAGTTTGATTTGGCAGCGGGGGACAATGCGCCTGCCGAAATGCACAAGGTCACTCGTGGGTGGCACGCTTGGATAGGCGCTAGCATCGCACAATCGAGCTATGAAGTGGACAGTCGTGTCAAAGATGCCGTGTTATCAGTGTTAAACGTATCTGAGGCTGTCGCTACCCAGTTGTTTCAACCAAATGCTGATAAGGTCGGTCATTATTTTGCCGATTTGCCTGCAATAGCAGAATTACAGCTCAAGGCTTGTGGTATTCATCAGGTGCATAAAAGTGGTTTAGATAGTCATAGTGATGCACGATTTTATTCGTATCGTCGGCAAACCCAGCATCAATTGCCTGCGACAGGTAGAATGGCAACGCTGATTTTTATGGATTAATTCAATCATAAAAAAAGGCAGTGTGATTAACACACTGCCTTTTTTATGCAAGCTAAATTATTGCATAATTTTAACGTAAGCTTGGGCTCTTAATTCCTGCATCCAATCGTCTAGCGCTTGTGGTGCCATACGTTGATATAGGATTTCACGCGCCATGTTTTTACGATAGACATCACTCACGTCTTTTTGGCGTTTTTCATCGACTTTAAGAATATGC
This sequence comes from Moraxella sp. 179-F 1C4 NHS, assembly GCF_045370505.1. Taxonomy (NCBI): domain Bacteria; kingdom Pseudomonadati; phylum Pseudomonadota; class Gammaproteobacteria; order Moraxellales; family Moraxellaceae; genus Moraxella; species Moraxella sp. 179-F 1C4 NHS. The sequence continues at coordinate 151,836 of NZ_JBIQEC010000004.1, forward strand.
CAGCCAAATTGTGTTTGGAATGGCACAGAATAGTCATTTACCGACGTTTTTTTCATCATTGCTTCAAAGCTTGGTACCATATCACCTTCACTGACCCACCCCAAATCGCCGCCGTTACTGGCGCTGCCTGGGTCTTTTGAGTAGGTGCTTGCTAAGGTAGCGAAGTCCTCACCTTGACGCAGTTTTTCATAGATAGTGTCGATCTGCTGTTTCGCCATGTCAGCGGGCAGGGCAGTTGATGGGCTGATTAAAATATGGCGGGTATGCCATTGATCGATGATTTTTTGTTGACCGCCGCGTTTATCGACGAGTTTAATCACGTTATAACCTTCTGCCGTGGCAATCGGGTTGGTGACTTGCCCGACTTCAAGGGCGGTGATGTTTTTTGACAGTTCTGTCGGTAACTCTGCCGCGACGTGATAGCCCATATCGCCCCCTTGAATTTGCGCGTTATAGTTGGTTTGCGCATCAGTCATGATTTGCTCAATATTGGCATTCTCAGCTTGCAAGTTTTTGGCAATTTGGGTGGCTACGGTCAGCGCTTGTTTTTTTTGTTTGTCGCTGGTTTTACCTGCGGCATCGGCTTCAAAAGGCACACGAATATGTAAGGTGCGATATTGTGATTTTTCTAAAGCGTTGCTCTCTGGTGATTTGAGGAAGTTATCGACATCTTGATCGGAGATTTTGATACGGCTGGCAAGTTGCTGCTGCTGCAAGGTTTGTATCGCCAAGTCTTCACTGACTTTTTGACGCAATGCTTGGTAACTACCTGCGCGCTGGGCGTCAAGTTTTTGCTGGAATTCGGCAAGGCTTGCGACCCCATTTTGTTGTGCCAAATTGGTCAATGCAGCATTCACTGCATTCTCCTCAGCTTGCAGTCCTTGGCGTTTGATGATATCAAGTTGGATTTGCTTAGTAATTAGCTGATCCAATACTTGCGGATAAAGTTGCTGTGCGGGTGGTACAGGTTTGTTTTGCGCTTGAAGCTGTGCAGAAGCTTGAGCAACCGCGCGATCTAACTGGCTGCGTAAAATAGGTGTGTCGTTGACAATAGCAATCACGCCATCAATGACCTGATCTTGCGAGCTGCTAGTGACGACAGGCGTTGGCTTGGCTGATGAGTTGGCGACCTCTGATGTTACGGGCGCAGTTTGGGAGATAGCTTTTGCTGTTTTTTGAGTGGTAGGTTTTGAGCCACTGGCTTTAGTGTCAGCTTTGACTGATTTGGCAGCGTTGGTGGTTTTGTTTGCTGTCACAGCTTTGGTTGATTTGCTTGTGGTTTGCGCTGCAGGTTTGGTACTAGATTTTTTGCTAGATTCTACCGTCGTTTTGCTGCTGGTTGTGTTGGTTTTGGCTGTTGCAGCCGCTGCTGCAGTCACGGCTTGCGCGCTCAATGTTGGCATAACCAATAGAGCGCCATATATCAAAGCGCTAGTGAGAGCAGATAGGGTGTTGCGGTGAAAATTGGGTAAATTATGCATGACAGCATGGTTCATGGCATGTATCCTTAAAATAAAAACCAAAAAATAAAAAAAGTAAATTTGATCACTCAAAAAATTATGGCAAAACAATTTCGATAAAATGGCTGGTCTTTGACCAAGTTTCTTACATCAAGTTGCTTAGATTTAGATGTTGCTAAGTTTGGGTCATTTTATACAATAATATTTGCTGGCGTATGTCTGTATGATAATAAATCCTAAAAAACCTCAAGTTTTAGGCAGTTTTTTGCGTAATAGGCGTTTAGTATCTAGGGTCATAACCCAACACCCGATTACGCATCAAGCTAGCCAGTCGACCGTCACCTTTATTGGATAACCCATTTAAACTAATTTCTGCCATGATGGCGTGGTCAGCACTGTCTTTATCACTTAATTCATCGTAATAACGGCGAGCATAAATCGATAAGCCATAACAACAGCTATCATAAGTAAAGCCCGCTAATACATCACTAAAACGACTCTTCTCATTATCGTATTGGACAGCCCCTAAAAACTGCCAATTATCATTAATAGGTAAAACAGTAGAGCCTGTGAAAGCAGAGAGGGCTTTTTGTCCAAATCTACTCTCATTGCGTTTGATATACCCTAAGTTATAAAGGCTATTGTAAGTTGGAGCATAACGAAATTGGGTATTGATATAGTTTAAATCCGCGTTGTCATCAACCGAGCCATCTAAATCCACCCAAAAATCTTGACGCGGTTGGGTGCTTACCTGAAAGACGGTACCGGTATTGTCAATTTTTAACCCATCATCAGTATTGTCAAGATGTACCCGAATATCACTCAAATAAATTTGTTTACCCACGCTAGCATCCAAGCGAGTCAAACCATTGCGATCAATATAGCGATAATTTAATGAAGGGGTTAGATGATTGTTGTCGGGCAGGCGATCATATCCCAAAAACCATGAATCTTCATACAATTGCGAAAAATTGAGCGATGCCAAACGGGTATTAAAGTTGGGTACATCAGTCTGGTCTTTATAAGGCGAGTACACATATTTTAGGCGCGGGCTTAATAACTGATAGCCGCCCAAGGAGTCATCAAATTTACCAAATGGGGTACCTGCTTTAAAGAAATTTAAGCCACTGTCAATACTAAACTGCGGTACAAAAATAGATTGGCTTTTGCTATTTTCATCCAGTCCATTGGCATCGGCTGATTCTTGGTCAAATTGGGTATAAAGGTGCTGTAAACTTATTGACGGGGTCACATACCCCCAAGTTCGCATCATTGGGTAGGCGGCAGTGAGTTTGTTATACAGTCTACCACCGCTTTGCTCAGGGGCAGAGCCATCATCGATTGGGCGTTTAAAATAAGCAAAATCGCTGATACCCGTCAAATCAAATTGGGTTACCCAAGGCACACGATATTTGACCGATAACTGCGGCAGACGGTCATACGGTTTGTCTTTATCCAAGATTTTGTCTGAATTGGTTAAATTACGATCCAGTGTTTGAAAGGTTTCAATCTTGGCAAGCGCAGTCAAATAGTCATTGTAATAATTGGCTTGAATGCGGCGCGGTAAATTTAATTGAACGGTTTCGTCACCCAAGGTCTCAAAATCGTTTAAGAATTTAGGATCTGAGACATACTGATATAGCGCATCAATGGACAGGTTAGGGATATCTTTTGACTGCCAATGATGATCATAATAAAAGCGGGTACGGTCTTCATCATTATATTGTTTGTCGTTTGGCAGATAAGAGCCTGTCAAGCTCCCATAACCAAATTTTTCTGTCAGATAGCGGAACTCACCTGTCAACATCGGATTGCGGTCAGTAAAAATGGTTGGCGTGACAGTGGCATCGTAATTTGGCGCTAGATTAAAGTAATAAGGTAACTGTACATTAAAACTCCCTTCTGTACTAAAGCCGCCGCGTGGTAACAAAAAACCACTGGTGCGGCGATCGTCAATCGGAAAGTTGAAATACGGTAGGTACAATACTGGGGTATTTTTAACTTTTAACGTGGCATTATAGGCTTCACCGCGACCCGTGTCGGTATTGATATCGATGTTTTTGGCATTGATTTGCCAAGTCGGATTGTCAGGCGCGCAGGTAGTAAACATGACATCGTCAATTTCAACGCGGCTTTCATCGACTTTATTAAGCCGTTTGGCATAACCATACGCTTGTAGCGGCACGCTGGCAAACGCCACATCTTTGGCGGTTGCTTTGGTGCTATCAGTTTGGTACGCCAGTTCATCGGCAACGGTAATCAGCCCCCCTTTTGGGCTATCTTTAAGGCTTACACGTGGGTTACCGTTTGTCGATTGGGTACTTTGCGCGGCATCCACCAACAAAACATTACCTTGAGCGGCTGCAATGCCATCTTGCACGTTAACGACCACTTTATCAGCAGAGATTTGCTGACGACCTTGGTTGATTTGCACATCGCCTGACAATTCAGCGTAATTTTCATTGTCATAATAGCCATAGTCAGCCGAGGCATAAATTGGGAAGCTGCTATTGGGTTGGTCGGTAGCAGCTGCCGCTAATGCCTGTTGTTGATAGATGGTGGAAGTGGGATATACCCAGTTGCCATGACACATGGCGTCTTTTCGGGTCTCTGCTTTTGATTGCGTATTTGCTTGAGCACCTAACTGTTGACTATCAGGCGCGAGCGGGTTCAGTAAGTTTGGATTAGAAGTTGGATTAGCAACCGTGGCGTTAGTATCGTCCGTGGTTTGCGGGGTTTTGGGTTGATAAAAGGTTTTGAGCTTTTCTAGACTGGCTTGCTGCTGTTGATTTGGGGTAAAGTTGGCACGAGTACGCGCAGAGTTTGGTTTGATGTCAGGCGTGCTAATCGGTGTGATGCCTTGATTGGTGGTCACATCGACAGTAGTAACGCTGTCTGCTGTGGTGGCGATACTACTATCGGTATCGGGCGTTGCAGTTGAGGCATCAAGGTTTTGTTTTTTAATAATTTGTGATTCAGTGCCCTGTGTCTCGATACTCTGTGACTCAATGTTTTGAGCTGCTGTGCTTTGTGCTGTCGCTGCATCAGTCGATTCCGTAACGGCGGCTGTCGGCAACACCGCAAGCGCTGAGGTTGAATACAAAGTAGTAAACATCGCCCCAAGCGTCATCGCTAAAACGTTGGTATGTCGATAAATTTGGTATAATGATTGATGCAGGCGTGTGGGCTGGGTTGGCAAAGACGAATGTGAAGTTAAACGATTAGAAGTTGACGAAATAGGCGACAATTTCACAGATTTTTTCATTAGACATTTACCAAAGACGCAATATAAAAACCTTCACATCATATCACTAGCGTCATCAATATACTATTGCAAAAGATGTTTAAAATTGCAAACATGTTAGACGCCACTTGAGAGATACGCAGATTTTCGGTAGCATAACTTATTTTTATTGAGTAAGCCCACCTTATGAACCATCCTGCCGCACAACTTGCCAACCAAGACCCTTGCGATAGCCCAGTTTCGCCATCAAATGCCCAGCCATGTGAACAACAATCACTTAAACAACAGCCACGTGAACAACAGCTGCACACTTGGTTGACCGAAGTTTTTCAAAATCGGTCATTGCAGCATGAAAAAATACCTGGTGATGCCAGCTTTCGCAGCTATCATCGCTTAACCGTCGACAATCAACACTATATCGTGATGGATGCGCCGCCAGAAAAAGAATCGGTAAAAGAATTTATCGCCGTGGACAATTTAATGGCAGGTCATGTGCATGTGCCAAAAATGATTGCCACGGATGAACAGCAAGGTTTTATCGTCCTTGAGGATTTGGGAAACACGGATTTTGCCGATGTCATTGCCAAGGATTTAACGGATGCAGGCGAGCTGGCAAAAACTGCGCGCTATTATCAGCAGGCAATGCAGGAAATTTTGGCGATTCAAAAGATTGACATCAATGACGCCAAACCCGTTATCCCAAGTTACGACGATGCCTTGCTGCGCCGAGAAATGGGCTTGTTTAGCGAGTGGTTTTTACCCTATATCGGCGTGACGATGCCCCCAGACTTAGAGACGCTGTGGCAAGATTTGCAGTCTGATATTATCCAGCAAGTCATCGCGCAGCCTCAAGTGGTGGTGCACCGTGATTTTCACAGCCGTAATTTGATGGTATTAAATCACAGCGATGAGTTGGGCGTGATTGATTTTCAAGATGCTGTCATCGGTGCCTACACCTATGATTTGGCGTCTTTATTGCGAGATGCCTATATCAATTATGATGAAAACTGGGTGAACACGCATCTGGCTCATTATTATCAATTGGCGCAAATTGACAAAAGCTTGGCAGAGTTTACCGTGGATTTTAATATCATGAGTATGCAGCGTCATCTCAAGGTATTAGGTATTTTTGTACGTTTGTTTGAGCGAGATGGCAAAGACCGTTATTTGGTAAACCTTCCCAAAGTTTTCAATGATTTATTAACTTGTTTAAAAGCTATCAGCCAATGGGATGAGCGTCCTACTTTTGATAAGTTTGCTGATTGGATGACCGCCGTCGTTGAACCTGCTTTTCATCAAAAAATCCAAGGATAAAACCCCATGTCAACCACCATCACCCAAGCCATGATTTTATCCGCGGGTAAAGGCACTCGGCTGCGCCCTTTAACCTTGACCACGCCAAAGCCACTTGTCGAAGTCGGCGGGCAACCGCTTATCGTGTGGCATATCAAAGCACTCAAACAAGCAGGTATCACCGATATCACCATCAATGTGTCATGGCTTGCTGATAAACTGCTCAATGCAATCGGGGATGGCAGTCAATTCGGTGTCACCATTCATTGGTCGATTGAGCCAGAAGAACCGCTTGAGACAGCAGGTGGTATCAAGATGGCTTTGGCTACCGGAAAATTAAAAGACCAGCCATTTATTTTGGTCAATGGGGATGTGTGGACGCCTTTTGATTTTGCTCAACTAAGCCAGCTTCAGTTAAACGATTCGCAGGCTTATTTGCTACTCACCGACCAAGCGACGCATAACCCAACTGGCGATTTTGCCTTAGAAAATGGCAAGGTCAAGGCAGATGGTACGCCAAAATATACCTTTGCAGGGATTAGTGTGATGTCACCAAGATTATTGGATACGGTCAAGGTAGGTGAAACTGCGCCCCTTGCGCCACTACTTAAACAAGCCATGCAAGCGGGTTTGGTCATGGGGGATTTGCTGAGCGAGACGTGGGTCGATGTGGGCACGCTTGAGCGTTTAGAAAATTTGAACCAAAAATTGTCGGCTAAAAAGTGATTTGACAGAAAATTGCATCTTTTGCCATTTTGCTTTTATTTGAAAGCCGAGCAAACTAAACGGTTAAAGCTAAAAAAATGACCCAAAACTGTGATAAAATTTGTCACAGTTTTATTTTTAGCATGTTACATACGACAAAATTTAATTCTGTAATTAATTCTGTAACTAATTCTGTAATATAGGAAAGCCAATGACAACCCCAATTTCTGAACGTCGTCTTGCCAACGCCATCCGTACCCTAGCTTTTGAAGCGGTGCAAAAAGCCAATTCTGGACATCCAGGCGCGCCGATGGGCATGGCAGATATCGCTGAAGTGTTATGGCGTAAGTTTTTAAAGCACAATCCAACCGACCCAAATTGGCTAAATCGCGACCGTTTTGTGCTTTCAAATGGTCATGGCTCAATGCTCCAGTACGCGTTGCTGCACTTGACGGGATATGACGTTAGCATTGAGGATATCAAAAATTTCCGCCAATTGCATTCTAAAACACCTGGTCACCCTGAATATGGCTACACCGCAGGTGTGGAAACTACCACAGGTCCCTTGGGTCAAGGGATTGCCAACGCTGTAGGTTTTGCGATTGCAGAAAAAACCCTAGCCGCGCAATTTAACCGAGACGGTCACCAAGTCATCGACCACCAAACCTATTGCTTTTTAGGTGATGGTTGTTTGATGGAAGGTATTAGCCATGAAGTTTGCTCATTAGCCGGTACGCTGCAGCTGGGCAAATTGGTTGTATATTATGATGACAATGGTATTTCGATTGATGGTGACGTCGAAGGCTGGTTCTCAGATGACACCCAAAAACGTTTTGAAGCTTATGGCTGGCAAGTGCAAAAAGTTGACGGTCACGATACCGATGCCATCACCCAAGCAACCCAAAATGCCATAGCTGAAAAAAATAAACCCTCCCTCATCATCTGTAAAACCGTGATTGGCGCAGGTTCACCCAACAAGCAAGGCTTGGAGGCCTCACATGGCGCACCCCTTGGTGCAGATGAAATCTTGCTTACCCGTCAAGCCCTCAAGTGGGATCACGAAGCCTTTGAACTTCCAGACGATATTTATGAAGGGTGGGACTGTACAGTTAAAGGTCAAGCGCTACAGCAATCATGGGAAAGTGAGTTTGATGCTTATAAAGACGCTTACCCAGAGCTTGCCAGTGAATTGCTTCGCCGTGTGAATGGTGACTTGCCAGCAAATTTTGAGACACAAGCTCAGGAATTTATCAAGGCGTGTCAAGATAACCCAGAAAACATTGCAACGCGTAAAGCCAGCCAAAATTCAATCAATGCCTTGCAGCCATTATTGCCAGAGCTGCTTGGCGGTTCCGCTGATTTGGCAGGGTCAAATCTGACTTGGTTTAAAAATGCCAAAGCGCTCGAAGATGACGCGGCAGGTAACTATATTCACTATGGTGTACGTGAATTTGGTATGACGGCGATTGCCAATGGTATTGCCTTATACGGCGGCTTTATTCCCTATGTGGCAACGTTCTTGATGTTTATGGAATATGCGCGCAATGCGGTGCGTATGTCAGCCTTGATGAAACAACGCGTCATTAATGTCTATACCCACGACTCAATCGGTCTGGGAGAAGATGGACCCACTCACCAACCTGTTGAGCAGTTGTCAAGCCTGCGTGCTACCCCAAATCTACATACTTGGCGACCATGTGATACGGTCGAGTCAGCCGTGGCATGGGTAGAAGCCTTGAAAGCAAAATCAACGCCATCCGCGCTGATTTTTAGCCGTCAAAACCTACCGCATCAAGCGCGAGATATCGAGCAAGTAGCCAATATTGCCAAAGGTGGCTATGTGCTAGCCAAAGAACAAGGTGAGCTACGTGCCATCATCATCGCCACAGGTTCAGAGATTGAGCTTGCCATGAATGCTTATACTGAGTTGACTGCCGAAGGTTTGGGCGTGCGCGTCGTATCAATGCCCTGTGCTGAAGTGTTTGGCAAACAAGAAATCAACTACCGTGACAGTGTGTTGCCACCGCAAGTGCGTGCGCGTGTAGCGGTTGAAGCCAGCCATATCGATTATTGGTACAAGTTTGTAGGGCTTGATGGTAAAGTCGTGGGTATGACCACCTTTGGTGAGTCTGCCCCTGCCAAAGACTTGTTCCCATACTTTAACATCACCACTGATGCGGTCATTCAAGCCGTGAAAGCGGTTGTTTAAATTTAATTGTTGACTTACTAAAAGGTGGGCAATGCTCGCCTTTTTTATTTCTCAATTAAATTGAAAACACCGCAACAAATAATAGTAAATTCTTTGAGAGCATTTAACGATTAACTGTATAAGAAAATTCGACCAAATTTAGTTGCCCCAACATTGTAACGCCAATGACAGCACTAACACTGTTGTCATTCAATCGCCAATCACCTAGCACTAACCGTTTTTTATTGCCAATTTGATGAACAGCAGGGCGATGAGTATGCCCATGCATCAGTATATCGGCTTTTCGCAACGCTTGTTTGACGGCCTGTTCATTGACATCCATGATTTGCAGGGATTTTTTGGTATTATCAGTTTTGCTTTTTTGGCGTAAATCTTGCGCGATTTGTTGGCGTCTTTTGATGGGTAGCGCGAGCAAAATTTTTTTAGTGATAGGATGTTGGATGATTTTGCGAAAGCGTTGGTAACCTTTATCATCGCTGCACAGCGCATCGCCATGTTCTAGGCGAACTTTTCTGCCATTTAACGTCAAATAAAACGGCTCAAAAATCAATTGCCCGCCAAACTTGTCGCAAAATTGCTTCCCAAGCAGAAAATCCCGATTACCATGCATGACAAAAATCTGGCAGTTTTTATCGGATAATGCTTTGAGCTTTGCTATAATCGGTTGCAGCGCATCTGTTAAGGTGTCTGTATCGGCAACATCATCCCCTAGCCAAGCTTCAAACCAATCACCGAGAATAAAAAACTGTTTTAGGTTGGGCAATAAAGCCAATTTATCTAAAAAATCTAAAAAAGCCTGCCCCAAAGGATTAGTGGCAGGCTCATTCATGCTCAAATGTAAGTCACTGATAATAACCTGCGCAATGGCCGAGGAATTATCGGTGACCAAATCTGCAAAACTTTGCATACAAAAAAAATTATTTCTCAATTACTTTTGCATGGGTAATCACCACAGGCGTGGTTGGTACATCAGCGTGGAAACCGTATTTACCAGTAGGTACACCTTTGATTTTATTGACAATATCCATGCCTTCAGTCACTTTACCAAACACGGCATAGCCCCAACCTTGTGGGTTTTTGCCAGAAAAGTTTAGGAAACTATTATCTTTTACATTGATAAAAAACTGCGCGGTCGCTGAATGTGGGTCAGAAGTACGTGCCATCGCAATCGTGCCGACTTCATTTTTTAAACCATTATCTGCTTCGTTTTGGATTGGGGCGTTGGTAGATTTTTCTGTCATGTTGGCGTCCATACCACCACCTTGAATCATAAAACCGTCAATGACGCGGTGAAAAATCGTACCATCATAATGACCTGATTTGACGTACGCTAAGAAGTTTGCCACGGTATTGGGGGCTTTTTCTTGATTGAGTTCGATAACGATGTTACCCATGGTGGTTTCTAATTCTACGTATGGCATATCCATTGTGAGCTCCTAATGGTTTTTATGGTTAAAAAAACGTATCTTGCAATTGTTGTGGCTATCCTAGCGATTTTCAATCAAAAAGTCAGTATTTAGTTTGCAAAGTTGGCAAAATTAAATGTTTCAATTAAATTCATTTAAGTTTTTTCAATGTCAAAAAACTGCTAGAATGGCAGATTAGTTCACCATTTTTGTAATAGGTAAGGGGCAACCAAATGACGGCGACGACCGACAAAAATACAAAAACCGACGATACAGCAGCCAGTAGTGAAAAAAATGACTTTATCCGTGCGATCGTACGCGATGACCTTGCTTCGCAAAAATATAGCCAGATTGTGACCCGTTTTCCACCTGAGCCCAATGGCTACTTACATTTGGGTCATGTCAAATCTATTTGTCTCAACTTTGGGCTTGCCAAGGAGTTTGCAGGGCTGTGTAACCTACGGTTTGATGACACCAATCCTGATGCTGAAGATCAGGAGTTTGTCGATAATATCAAAGATGATGTCAAATGGCTCGGTTTTGATTGGGCAGGTGAGGCTCGCTATGCGTCCAGTTATTTTGGTCAATTGTATGATTGGGCGGTGAAATTAATCAAACAAGGCGATGCCTATGTTGATTTACAAAGTCCTGAGGATATTCGTGAAAACCGCGGCAATTTTGGTCAGGCAGGTAAAAACTCACCTTACCGTGACGCCAGTGTTGAAGAGAATTTGCAACGCTTTGACGATATGAAACTTGGCAAATATGGCAACGGTGAAGCGGTGCTTCGTGCCAAAATCGACATGGCAAGCCCCAATATGAATATGCGCGATCCGATTTTGTATCGTGTCATGCACCAAGCGCATCACCAAACAGGCGATGATTGGTGCATTTATCCCATGTACGATTATGCGCACCCGTTGTCAGATGCCATCGAAGGTATTACGCATTCGATTTGTACCCTAGAATTTGAAGACCACCGGCCGTTTTATGACTGGGTGGTAGATAAAGTGGGCTTTGAGAAAGAACCGCACCAGTATGAATTTGCCCGCCTAAACGTAAACCATATTTTGACCAGTAAACGCAAACTCAAAAAACTGGTCGAAGATGACTTGGTGAGCGGCTGGGACGATCCGCGTATGCCGACAATTGCCGGTATGCGCCGCCGTGGTTATACCCCTGAAGGCTTGCGGGATTTTTGTGACCGTGTAGGCGTGAGCAAGTCAGACGGTGTGGTGGATTTTGGCTTACTGGAATTTAGTATTCGTAACTCATTAGAGCATGTGAATCGTGCTATGGCGGTACTAAGCCCACTAAAAGTGACGATTACCAATTTTGATGAAGCCGTCGCCAATGTTGAAACACTCAAAAAAGACAGTGTAAAAACTAAACTCGACAATGGGGTTTTATGGTTGACCCAGCCTAAAAATAGCCATGATGACAGCCAAGGTATGCGTGACATTCCCTTTACCAAAGAAATTTATATTGATAAAGGGGATTTTGAAATCACGCCGCCTGAGGGCTATAAACGCTTGTCATCGCAAAACCCAGAAATCCGCTTACGCAATAGTTATGTGCTAAAGATTGAGGAGCACATCACTGACGAAAATGGCGAAGTGGTGGAATTAAAAGCCACCATCGACCCCAAAACATTGGGTAATAACCCTGAAGGACGTAAGGTTAAAGGTGTGATACATTGGGTTTCAGCTAGTCTAGGTGTACCTGCGAAGGTACGTCTATATGAGCAGCTGTTCACCCAAGAAGACCCCGCCAAAATTGACATCAATAATCTAGCTGCAGAGATTAACCCTAACTCGCTACGTGAAGTAGATGCCATTGTCGAGCCTTCTTTATCACAAGTCAATGCAGGCGAGCGTTTCCAATTTGAACGTGAAGGGTTTTTTGTGGCAGATAGTAAAGACTATTCACCAGAGCATTTGGTGTTTAACCGTATTGTGACCTTAAAAGACAGTTTCAAACCATAAATCATCTTTAACTTATAAATTAGCTGGCATAGCAATATGTCAGCTTTTTTTGTAAAAGGATATCTTAACCTATTGTTACTTATGGTTTTATTATTGTATTAGCTAGACTGTTTTGTTATTTTTTTACATGCGTAATATTTGTATTGTGCTAAACTACTGATCGTAAATTTAAGTCAGTCTTGCGTAATCAATCCGTTATTCTTGTTAGATTTTGTAACTTTTAATGGCTTGATTTTAATGGCTATTAGGCTTAAGGTATCGTTGTTGATCTGTTTTTCGTAAATGTATTGGTAGTTTTGGTAACTGTATGCTTTATCCAACAGCAAGTTAACCATGATTTGATTGAGAGTGTTGAAATGAAAACATTGTTAAAGAAAACGTTGTTAGGTGCTGTGCTTGCACTGGTTGGCGTACAAAGTAATGCTGAATTAAATATGCAGACAGGTAGCCAGGCTAAAGTTAGTTGGGGTGGGCAAGGTAGTTTAGATAAAGCCCGTGCTATCATGTATAACAGCACGCCACAGACGACAAATTTTAATAGCGGTAATTATAATAACTATAACAATGCATACAGTGAGGATGATGGTTACAATCCAGCGTGGTCTCAAGATAGCACACGGGCTTCGGGCAGCTATTTTGCTAATTCCAAAGGTGCCTTGGTAGTGGATGCGTTAACAGGCAATACCATTTATGAAAAAAATGCTGATATCGCCCGTCCGATTGCGTCAATTAGTAAATTGATGACAGCTGTGGTGGTAGCGGAATCAGGCGCTAACATGAGCGAAACATTGACGATTAGCCCATTAGATTTCAAAACCCCAAAACAATCGGGCAGTGACCGTCTAAAAGTTGGCGATCAGCTTAATCGTGCTGAAATGCTACTGATGATGATGATGAAATCAGAAAATCCCGCGGCTAAAGCATTAGCACGTACTGACCCTATGGGCTATGACAATTTTATCAGCCGTATGAACCAAAAAGCGCGTGAATTGGGGATGACGCAAACCCGTTTTTATGACCCATCGGGTTTGGATTCTCGTAATGTGGCGTCACCACGTGATTTGGCAATTTTGGCGCGCTATGCTTATAAGCATAATTTAATTAGCCAGTTTAGTACCACACCTAGCCGCCAATTTGGGGTAAATAATATCAATTCAGGTTATCGCACGGTTGCAGCACGCAGTACCAATTACATGGTGCGTGATGGTCTATACAATATTGGCCTATCAAAAACAGGGTATATTCGTGAAGCGGGTAACTGTGTTTTATTTGAAACCAATGTCGGTAATCGTCCAGCCATCGTAGTTTTATTGGGTGCCAATGACTCAAAAACCCGCTGGAACGATGCAGAAAATATTATTGCTAACTTAAGCATGCGCCGATTTACCTAATCAATTCGCAATTAATTGACTGATTTTTTGAAAAAAAAGCAAGGATAACTGTCCTTGCTTTTTTTATCAGCACAAAACTACCAAAACCAGCTATTTGATGTGTTTTATAAGCTATTTAGCGTGTTTCATACAGGTGGTGGCAAAGGGTACCGCTTCCAGACGCTCGGGCTCGATTTCTTCACCGCTGACGGTGCAAATACCGTAAGTCCCATTTTCGATACGAAGTAAGGCATTATTCACCAATTCAAGGTTTTGCTGGGCTTCAACTAGTAAGTTTTTACGTACATCGTTTTGCTCATTAATCACCGCTTGGTCGTCCCAATCTTGGGTCATATCCGTATCAGGATTTTGCATATCATGTTGTATTTTATGCACGCGAGTTTGGTATTCTTGTTTTAGGTCAAGTAATCGTTGTTTTGCTTTGTCAAGGTCAACCATAAATACTCCAATTTAATAAGAAAATATTGAACGCAGTGCTGCATTCATGTTTTTGTTCTTATAAGCTTATCATCAAGACCCCTCTTAATAAAGTAGTAATATAGTAGTCATACCGTGTTATCAGAGTGCGCGGCGTTAGTTGATAGCATCAATAATGTTAAAAATACTCAAAATATGCTAATCTACGCGTATTTTTTATTCAATTTTTGTTGTCATGTGACGACGTTTTATCAACCCCTACGGGTCACCATCCTGTTGTTAACTTAGAGGTTAATCCATGCAATTTGCTCGTTTAAACGATATTGATGTTTCTGGCAAAACAGTTTTGATTCGCGAAGATTTAAATGTACCGTTAAAAGATGGCAAAATTGCCAATGATGCCCGCTTAAAAGCAAGCTTACCCACCATTCAGTTGGCTTTAGATAAAGGCGCAGCGGTTATCGTTTGTTCACATCTAGGTCGCCCCGACCCATCAAACCCTGAAGCCAAATATTCATTGCAGCCAGTCGCAGATTATTTGGGTGATGCTCTGGGCAAACCTGTCAAATTAGTGACCGATTATGCCCAAAATAATGTGACAGTAGCCCCAGGTGAAGTTGTGCTACTGGAAAATGTACGTTTTAATGCGGGTGAGAAGAAAAATGATGCCGCTTTATCTGAACGCTACGCCGCTTTATGTGATGTATTTGTGATGGATGCTTTTGGTACGGCTCACCGTGCTGAAGCGTCAACAGAAGGCGTTATCGCCAAAGCAAAGATTGCCTGTGCAGGCCCGTTATTGGCGGCAGAACTTGATGCATTAGCCAAAGCTTTAGATAACCCGGCCAAGCCCATGCTTGCGATTGTTGGTGGCTCGAAAGTTTCTACCAAATTGGATGTGCTTAAATCATTGGCAAAAATCTGTGACCAAATCATTGTGGGTGGTGGTATTGCCAATACATTCTTGGCAGCCAAAGGTGCCAATGTCGGTGCATCGCTATATGAAGCGGACATGGTAGAAACGGCGAAAAGCATTATGCAAGAAACCAATGTATTGCTACCTGACGAAGTGGTCGTCGCCAAAAAATCACAGATTGATTTTGATGATTTTTTGGGCTCGCTAGAATCTGCCGATGCCGTAACCAAATCGGTCGATACCATTGCAGATGATGAAATGATTCTAGACATTAGTGCAAACAGTGCGGCGAAACTTGCCGATGCGATTAAAAATGCCAAAACCATCTTATGGAATGGACCTGTCGGCGTATTTGAAGTCGATAAATTTGGGGAAGGTACCAAAATCGTTAGTGAAGCAGTCGCAGCAAGTGCAGGCTTTAGCATTGCCGGCGGTGGTGATACGCTCGCTGCGATTGACAAATACAAGGTCGCCGATAAAGTAAGCTACACATCAACAGGGGGCGGGGCGTTCTTAGAATTTGTGGAAGGTAAATCGCTACCTGCCGTGCACGCACTGAGCCAACGTGCCTAAATGCTAATAATCATTATCATTAATTCAGCGATTTAAATTTATCATCGCTGAATTAATGTAATGTTAAGTTAATATTTGTATGGTAAACATTGTAATTAATTGCACCAAAAATATATTGTCGATAAGATATTATGCAAGTATGTATACCCATATGTTTGGCGTTTAAGGAATGAATATGTTAAAACGTAATTTAGTATTGGCAACTTTATTAGCCACTTTATCAATTACTGCGTGTAGTAAAAAAACGGAAGAAGCCGCAGCTAACGGTCAGCCTGAAGCTGCAGCGAGCGCAGCGGGTCAAGACATTAAAGACGCGACTGCAAGTGCCGCCAGTGCAACAGCAAATGCAGGTGACGCAGTTGCCAGTGCTGCTACCACGGGTGCCGCGGTTGCCCAAGGCGCAGCAATCAACGCGACTGAAGCTGTTGCCAATGGTGCCGCCCAAGCTACCGAAAACGTAGCCTCTGCTGTAGCGACTGGTGCAGCCAATGTAGCACAAGGTGCAGAAGCGGTTAAAAACGATGCAGCAAATAGCAACACTGATATCCAAACCACGGTACCAGAAAAACAAAAATATTAATTTTAGCATTTACTCTAAAAGAGCCCCAAAATTATTTTGGGGCTTTTTGATTGGGTTAGGCATGTTGTCATGATATCTATCATCGCAAAGTTATTTTTTTTGAATTCAAATTGTAGTGCACTTCTGTTATACTCAAGCCTTGTCCAACACGGCAAAACCCAATTTTCCTAAAATTTTCAATTGATTATTAACTTTACCAAGAGAAAGTAATATGGCTTTGATTTCTTTGCGTCAGCTTTTAGACCATGCAGCAGAAAACAACTATGGTGTTCCTGCATTTAATGTCAATAACTTAGAGCAAATGCGTGCCATTATGATGGCAGCGGATGAAACCAACTCACCTGTGATTGTGCAAGCATCGGCAGGCGCACGCAAATACGCAGGTGCCCCATTTTTACGCCATCTTATTTTGTCTGCCATTGAAGAGTGGCCACATATTCCAGTGGTTATGCACCAAGACCATGGTACCAGTCCAGAGGTTTGCCAGCGTTCAATCCAATTGGGTTTTTCATCGGTGATGATGGATGGCTCGTTAAAGAGTGATGGTAAAACCCCTGCAGACTATGATTATAATGTGGCAGTGACGCGTGAAGTGGTAAAACTCTCTCACGCTTGTGGCGTATCAGTAGAAGGTGAGATTGGCGTTTTGGGTAGCCTTGAAACGGGTATGGCTGGTGAAGAAGATGGCGTAGGGGCGGAAGGGAAACTTGACCACTCACAGCTATTAACCAGCGCCGATGAAGCTGAGCAATTTGTTAACGATACCCACGTCGACGCACTAGCGATTGCAGTCGGTACTAGCCACGGGGCGTATAAATTTACTCGACCACCTACCGATGATATCTTATCGATTGCACGTATCAAAGAGATTCATGCCCGTATTCCTAATACTCACCTTGTGATGCACGGCTCTTCAAGTGTGCCACAAGAATGGCTCAAAGTGATTAATGAAAATGGCGGCAATATCGGTGAGACTTATGGTGTGCCAGTTGAGCAAATCGTAGAAGCCATCAAACATGGCGTACGTAAAGTTAATATCGACACCGATTTACGTTTGGCATCAACGGGTGCGATTCGCAAATTCCTCGCTGAAAACCCGGCAGAATTTGACCCACGCAAATATTTTGCCAAAACCATCGATGCCATGAAAGCGGTTTGTATTGATCGCTATACTGCATTTGGTACGGCGGGTAATGCGGATAAAATTCGCCCAATTAGTCTAGAAAAAATGGTTAGTTTCTATAACTAAATACTAGAACTAAAGTTTTAGCAAATGACTAAAAAGCATGACATTCAAGTGGGTTGACTGAGGTTGCCCACTTTTTTATTGGATTAAATTATTTGTAGCGAGTCATCAATGATAGGATTAATTCAAGGGCAAGTGCATCATCTAATGGCACCTACGGTAGTGGTGATGACCACAGCGGGCGTTGGGTATGAAATTGAGATGCCGCTCAATGCATTTTGCCAAGTACAATTAAATCAATCCGTCACTTTGTGGACGCATTTTTTGGTACGCGAGGATGCTCAGTTGTTATTTGGGTTTTTAAGCCATAGCGATCGGGACGTGTTTAGACTGTTGCTTAAAGTCAATGGGGTGGGGGCAAAGATGGCATTGGCAATGATGTCAACCGTAACAGTGCAGGAGTTGCACCAGTTTGTGATGAACAATGATGAGCTGGCATTGACGCGTATCCCAGGGGTTGGCAAAAAAACCGCACAGCGATTGATTGTTGAGTTAAAAGATAAAATCAAGCACTTAGGTGATACGTCAGGTTTTGCACCTTTATTGCCACTAGAGACCGATAGTGGCAATGAAGGCATTATCATTGCTGAAGTCGAAGCGGGGTTGATTGCACTAGGCTATCGCGATAAAGAAGCGCAAGCTGCGATAAAACTGGCTAAATCTGCCATTGATTCACCGTTAACCATCCAAAATCTGCTTAAGGCGTCTCTTAAAAATTTGGCGATGAATTAAAATTGCATAAAAAAAGAGGCTCAAATGACCCTCTTTTTTTTACCATTAACTTTATTCTTTTTCGGTTTTTGACGTCTCTGGGGGAGATAATAAGTTTTTTTCTAGATAATGAATGTTTTGCGCTTGTTTACAAAATGCCTTGTCTTGCAAAATTACATCGCGATGCAATGGCACATTAGTTTTGATGCCGGTGATAATCAGCTCGTCAAGGGCATGGCGAAGCTTGGCAATCGCTTGTTCACGGGTTTGACCATGACAGATTAATTTGCCGATCAATGAGTCGTAAAAGGTAGGGATGGCATAGTTGGGATAGAGGTGCGAGTCAAAACGTACACCGCTACCATTTGGCATAAAAAAGTGGGTCACCGTGCCGGGTGAGGGCATGAAAGTCACAGGGTCTTCGGCATTGATACGGCACTCGATGGCATGACCGCGAATTTCTATTTCGTTTTGACGATACGATAAACCATAGCCAGATGCGATTTTGAGTTGTTCAACCACCACATCAATGCCGGTAATCATCTCGGTGACAGGATGTTCAACCTGTACGCGGGTATTCATTTCAATAAAGAAGAATTGCTCGTCTTCATATAAAAATTCAAACGTCCCTGCACCGCGATAGTTAATTTGCTCACAAGCACGGACGCAAGCTTGCAAAATGGGCTCTTTGATATCCTCAGGAATCTCTGGGGCAGGGGCTTCTTCAAGCACTTTTTGGTGACGACGTTGTAGCGAGCAATCGCGATCAAATAAATGAATGGCATTGCCTTCGCCGTCACCTAACACTTGCACTTCGACATGGCGTGGGTTTTTTAAAAAGCGCTCCATATAGACGCTATCATCTCCAAACCACAATTCGGCTTCTTGTTTTGCGGCTTGCACTTGAGACAATAACTGCTCAAGGCGTTCAACAACCCGCATACCACGACCACCACCACCCGCTGCGGCTTTAATCAACAGAGGAAAACCAATGGCTCTAGCTTGTTCTTCAGCGTTAGCCAGAGTGACGCTGCCTACTGAACCAGGGACGGTAGGCACACCGGCTTTTTTCATGGCGTTGATAGCGGATATTTTGTTACCCATTAAGCGAATGTGCTCAGGCGCAGGACCTACGAAGGTCAGCCCTGCCTCTTCCACGCGTTCGGCAAATTCAGCATTTTCAGATAAAAACCCATAACCTGGATGAATGGCATCAGCGCCAGAGATTTCTGCGGCTGTTAGTATGGTATCGATATTGAGATAGCTTTGACTGGCATTGGGCTTGCCAATACAGATGGATTCGTCAACGAATCGAAGGTGCATCAAGTTGTCATCTGCAGTTGAGTAGACGCCCACCGTTTGGATGCCAAGCTGCTTACAAGCGCGAACAATGCGAAGCGCAATTTCACCACGATTGGCGATCAGTAATTTTTTTATCATTGCTATCCCTAATTTTTATCGATAAACAAACTTCAAATATACAAAAAGTTAAAAATTAAGACTCGTAACGGACAATCGGTTGACCAAATTGCACAACATCGCCGTTTTGTACCAAGATTTCTGCAATGATACCGCTTTGGGTTGCTTCAAGCGGGTTCATAATTTTCATGGCTTCAATAATGCCTAAACTATCCCCTGCTTGTATCTGTTGACCCACCTTAATAAATGGCGCGTCATTTGGGCTCGGTGCAACATAATACACCCCAACCATCGGTGATGTTTCTACCATGCCAGATTTTACAGGGGCAGCATTAGCGGTTGTCGTGGTGGCTGTAGTTGCTGTGACGGGTTGAACATTCGCTTGGGGTAAATGGCGGGAAATAGAGACCTTTTTATCGCCATCTTGTACGGTTAATTCTGCTAACGTTCGCTCTTCCATTAAGTCAATAAGTTGTTTGATTTTACTTATGTCCATATCCTAACTACCTTAAAATTATACGCTTCATAGACAACTAATTCATAGATTGCCGTATTGTAACAAGATTTTTCTAAAATAAATAGATATAGCAGGGTATATTTGTGTACGTTTGTACACTTAAAATTTGCTGCCATGTTGCTATTGATTTTAGGCTAAATTGTATTGCTACTGATATTTTTGAACCAGATAATTAAACGCTGCAGTATAGCCAAAAGCGCCCATACCACAGATGACGGCTTCAGCTTTGTCACTAAAATAAGAATGCTGTCGAAATGGCTCACGCGTGTGGATATTGGAAAGATGAACTTCTATAAAAGGTTTATTGACGGCGAGTAGGGCATCGCGAATTGCTACCGATGTGTGAGTAAAGGCAGCGGGATTGATGATAATCGCGTCAATCTGCTCGTCAGGATTTGTGGTCAACAAACCGTGATGATGGATTTTATCGATGAGGGCAGATTCTTGATTTGTTTGAAAACAGGTGAGTTTGACTTGATGCTTGCTGGCTAATTGTCTTATATCATCTTCAATATGTTGTAGGGTTTGAAATCCGTAGATTTCTGGTTCTCGCTTGCCAAGCAAATTGAGATTCGGACCATTTAGTAATAACACATGGGTTAGTGGGGTCTTTGCTATTGCTGTCGTTGTCGTCATGATGCTTCCTTTATCGTGGCTGATTTAAAATTTCCTCAAGTTTTTGCAACCTTAACTTGTCAATGGCTTCACCGATCTGTTTGCCGGTCAGCTCGCTTGCCACATCTTTGGCAGAAATTTGAGTTAATTGTGTTTTGATGGTGGTTAATAGCGCGGTTTGTTTGACCTGTTGATAAAGATGAATGACTTTCAAGGCTTGCTCTAAAAGTGAGGTGTCTTTAAGGCTATTACTCAATCTTAACAGCTCAAACAATGGGTCTGCAGTTAAGTGATCGAAATTTTTTAATGCATCAAAATGCTCAAAAATAAATAACCCCAATCGCTCATAATTTTTTGGGATTTTTAGATTTTGGCAAAATTCTAAATACTCGGTGGTTGGGTTATTGTGTTGCTGGTGAGACTTAAAGCAGGTTGCAACCAAAGCGAATTTCATGACGTTGTCCGCTTGTTGCTCTCCCGCCATTCGCAGAGCAGATAGCATCAATTGCCATTGCTTAGGATTATCAATCGATGCTTGATACAATTTTGGCATAATGACATCGAGGACATTGAGCTGATAAAGCGTGTCAAAATAAATATCCGACCAAGCTTGCGTTAACGCCTTTGACGTCTCTGACCATACGCGCTCAGCGACAAGATGATTGAGCTCACCCGCGGCTTTCATTTGGCTGGTAAGTTTCGTGGTTGACTCATCGACTGTAAATCCAAGTGGCGCATAACGACTGGCAAAACGGGCAAGGCGCAATACGCGTACCGGATCTTCTGCAAAAGCGGCGGACACATGGCGTAATTTTTTTTGCTGAATGTCTGCTAAGCCACCATACGGGTCGATGATATCGCGCGCATCAAATTTGCCCTGTTTAAAACCGCAGTCAAACAAGCCATTGACTTCTATGGCCATGGCATTGATGGTGAGATCGCGCCTGGCTAAATCCTCTTCTAAGGTGACAGCGGCGTCAGCGTGTACGTTAAAACCAAGATAGCCGTTACCGCTTTTGCGTTCCGTGCGAGCCAGTGCATATTCGTCATGGGTCTTTGGGTGTAAAAAAACTGGAAAATCGGCACCTACTTGCGAAAATCCCAATTCAAGCATCTGCTCAGGCGTTGCGCCGACTACCACATAATCGTGTTCAGTGACCTCGCGCGCTAATACATAATCGCGTACCGCACCACCGACCAAATAAACCTGCATAATTACCCCGATGTTTTAACTAAATTAAACCCATAAAAAAACCAGTTTAGAGCACTAAACTGGTTTTATCAATCAACACAAAATTATTTTGCCAATTCTTGCGCTTGCGTTACCGCTACAGCTGTCATATTGACGATACGACGTGCTGTGGCAGAAGATGTCAAGATATGCACAGGTCGTTGCGCTCCCAGTAACAACGGACCCACAGTCACACTATTGGTCGCCGTTTTTAATAAGTTAAATGCGATGTTAGCCGCATCTAAGTCTGGCATGATGAGTAGGTTGGCTGAACCCGTCAACTTGCTAAATGGGAATGAGGCATGGCGGATACGGTCATCAAGCGCGGTATCACCATGCATTTCGCCGTCAAACTCAAAATCAACATTCATATCGGTCAGTAAATCATAGACTTGACGCATTTTTTTGGCGCTTTCAAAGTCAGATGAACCAAAGTTTGAATGTGATAACAATGCCACACGCGGTTCAAGACCAAAACGGCGGACTTCTTGCGCTGCTAATACTGTCATTTCCGCTAGTTGTTCAGCAGTTGGGTCTTCATGCACATAAGTGTCAGCAATGAACAAGTTACGACCTTGAATCAATAAGGCATTTAACGCATAAAAATCTTTAGCATCTGCTTGTTTTTTGATGACGTTTTGCACGTAGTTTAGGTGCAAGTGGTATGAACCAAACGTACCACAAATCATACCGTCAGCATCGCCACGTTCAACCATTAGCGCGCCAATCAAAGAAGTTTTACGGCGAACATCACGACGTGCCAACTCAACCGTCACACCATTGCGTTTGTTCATCTCATAATAAAACTGCCAGTAGTCTTTGTAACGTGGGTCGCTTTCGATGTTGACTAGTTCATAATTTTCACCTGCCACCATACGTAAGCCCAACCGTTGGATTTGGTTGGCAATAATGGTTGGACGACCGACCAAGATAGGTTTTGCCAAGCCTTCATCCACCACCACTTGCACTGCCCGCAATACGTTTTCATACTCACCTTCACAGTAAACGATACGTTTTGGTTCTTGTTTGGCACGGGTAAAAATA
This sequence comes from Moraxella sp. 179-F 1C4 NHS, assembly GCF_045370505.1. Lineage (NCBI taxonomy): Bacteria > Pseudomonadati > Pseudomonadota > Gammaproteobacteria > Moraxellales > Moraxellaceae > Moraxella > Moraxella sp. 179-F 1C4 NHS. Next base: position 174,798 of record NZ_JBIQEC010000004.1, read on the forward strand.
GGTTTCATCAAGAACGCAGAGTTATAAACAAACTCTGAGAGTTTATCGCGATAAGCACGCATGTTTTCGATGGGTAGCGTGGCAACGCCAGAATCCATCGCCGCTTTGGCAACCGCTGGTGCAATCTCCAAAATCAAATTTGGTTCTAGCGGTCCCGGAATTAAGTATTCACGACCAAAACGTTGGGTTTCATCCACCGTTTTTTGACCTTTTTGTGGGGTGGCTTCCACATGTGCCATGGCAGCAATGGCTCGCACGCAGGCAATTTTCATTTCTTCGTTGACGGTCGTGGCACCCACGTCAAGCGCTCCACGGAAAATATACGGGAAACACAGTGCGTTGTTTACTTGGTTTGGATAGTCAGAGCGACCTGTAGCGATAATCGCATCGGGACGCACCGCTTTGGCATCTTCAGGTAAAATTTCTGGGTTTGGATTGGCTAGGGCAAAGATAATGGGATCTTGCGCCATGCGTTTTACCATATCTTGGGTCAGCATGCCAGCGGCAGATAGACCTAAGAACATATCCGCGCCTTCAATCACATCCGATAGGGTTTTGGCTTCGGTATCGCGGGCATAACGCTGTTTTGACTCATCTAGGTTTGCGCGGTTGCTGGTGATGATGCCTTTTGAGTCAGCGACAAAGATGTGTTCTTTTTTGGCGCCCAACGCACAAATCAAATCCAAACAAGAAATCGCTGCGGCACCCGCACCAGAGACCACAATTTTGATGTCTTCGATTTTTTTACCGGTAATTTCTAGCGCGTTTAATAACGCGGCAGATGCAATAATCGCGGTGCCATGTTGGTCATCATGGAACACAGGAATATTCATGCGTTTACGCAGTTCTTTTTCGATATAAAAACACTCAGGGGCTTTGATATCTTCAAGATTGATACCGCCGAAGGTAGGCTCTAAAGAGGCAATCGCTTCGATGAATTTATCTGGATCGTTTTGTGCCACTTCAATGTCAAATACATCAATGCCGGCAAATTTTTTGAACAGGACACCTTTACCTTCCATCACAGGTTTTGACGCCAAAGGACCAATATTCCCCAATCCTAAAACAGCGGTACCATTTGTCACCACCCCGACTAAGTTGCTACGAGCGGTATAAAGCGCGGCTTTTTTTGGGTCTTTTTCAATTTCTAAACAAGGTACGGCAACGCCAGGCGAATAGGCAAGTGCCAAATCCCGTTGGTTGGCAAGTGCCTTGATGGGGGTAACAGAAATTTTACCTGGGCGTGGATTGGCATGATAATGCAAGGCGGCTTGTTCAAATAATTCTTTGTCTGATAAGCCATTGTTGGTCGGCGATAATTTATCCATAATATCCTTCGTTGCGACAGTCGTTTTCGAATCGTAGTGTTCGCTATTCTAGCACTATTGACAGATTGATGACTAGTTGAGTACCGGCAAAAAATAAAACTAGTTAGGTAAAAAATCGCGCTACCGACCTTGGCTATCATCTCAAGATGAGCAGCTGACGCATATTTCAGGCGCATCTGCCAACGGTGGCTCGGTGTCAGTCGGTTTGGCTAATGCACTAACTTGGTAAGGATTAGCCAGTAGCTGATACAGTCTATCCACCTCGCTCATGTCATTTTGTTCAGCCAATTCAATGGCTTGCTGTGCCATGCTGTTTCTTAGGACATACACGGGATTGTGGGTCATTACCAACTGCAAAGAATCCTGCTGTAATTTGGTATGGTAGGTAGCAATCCAGTCCGCTAAGGTGGCATTGAGTTGACCGTTACTGCTGCTAATTGAAATTTTCAATTGATTAAGTAAATTAAATTCATGTAATAGGTTTAATTTATCATTAGGTTTGGCGTCAGCAACGATTGCTACTAGCGCTCGCAAACTGTTGGTAAAGTCGAGTTTGTTTTGCTGCATGGTCTCTAAGTACTGCAAAGCAAAGTCACAGTTTTCTTCACTGCTGGGTAAGCCAAATTTTTGGCAGAGACCTTGCTGATAATACTGATAAAAAATCTCACCAAAACTGTCTAAAATGTCGGTTAAATGCTCGCGCGACAAGGTTTCTGGCGGATGATTGGCGGTCAGTTTTTCGCCATTAAGACGTAAAAATAAGGTAATCAGACGTGACAAATTCCAAAGTCCAATGGATGGCTGGTTTTGATAAACATAACGCCCGTTGTAATCAGAATGGTTATTGATCCAAATCGGATTAAAGCGCTCCATAAAACCATAAGGACCAAAATCGATGGTCGCACCTGTGATAGATAAATTGTCGGTATTCATCACCCCATGGGCAAAGCCAATCAGCTGCCAGTCGGCAATGGTTTTGGCAGTTTTATCAACGACTTGTCTCAAAAAATCTTGAATGGGCGTATCACTGTCAAAACAGTCGGCGAAATAAGTTTTGATGACATAACGGGTAAAATACAGCAATAAATCAGGCGCATAATTTGCCACCCATTCAAAATGCCCGAAGCGAATATGACAATCTGCGGTACGTAGTAGCGCCGCGCCGCGTTCACGTGTCTCACGGTTGACAGGGGTATCTGACACCACAAAGCCTAGCGCGTTGCTAGACCGAATGCCCAAGCCATTAAGCGCATGACCTGCCAAATACTCTCGCACGACGCTTCGAATCACCGCACGACCATCCCCCATGCGCGAGTAGGGGGTTAATCCTGCGCCTTTTAGATGCAAATCGGTCAATTGTCCGTCTTTATCGATTACCTGAGCGAGTAATAGACCACGACCATCGCCTAATTGCCCTGCCCATTGCCCAAATTGGTGTCCAGCATACGCCATGGCTAATGGTTCAAAACCGTCGGGAACCATGTCACCGCCCAAGATTTCGACCCAATGCTGTGTTAAAAACTCATCATCAGCCCAACCAATTTGGTGGGCGACTTGCGGATTAAAATGCCCTGCTTGCGGGTTCGTGAGCGGTTTTGGGGGTTGTTTATGATAAAGCCTTGGATCGAGCGTGGCATACGAGTTTTCAATTTTCATAATTTTTCCATGTTTATAGGCATTACTAATCTGGATGTTAAATGCCCCTGTTTAAGGCGTTTTAAGTTATTAATTGCGCTATAATAGCGCGTTAACAGCCGGCTTAAAATTTGATTAAGCTTGCTGACGTTTTTTAAAATTTATATTGCTTACTATACATTTATCCGACGATAGGGTCTGTGCAATAACTGTGCATGAGGCAATGCCGCTATAAAACTCACTTTTTGCTGTGATAACTTTTTACTGTCATTAAGCGTTACTTGATAGAAAATCCGCTTAAAAAAGCAGTAAAAAAACAGGTAAAGAAAGCCACTTAAAGAAACTACCTAAACTAACTAAAAAGCCACTTACGTAAAGGAAGGTCATGCCTGCGTTAGATCTTAACAATCCCAACAATGTCTATTTGGTTCAATCGGGATTTAATGTCCAAGATATCGAAAAATCGCCTACCTTGGTCAATTTGCTCAATCGATTTCAAGGTAACTTACTCATTGATGAGCAAGATACCACCGTCGGTGTCGGCGCAAAAGCCTACGGCAATACCATTCATATTGCTAAAAGTTACAAAAATTTTTTGAACATTGCCCATGAGCTAGGGCACGCAACCGGTCAATACCAAAAAATCAATAGTGATAAAGACAATTTGTATCAATTTGATACGCCACAAGCCTATGGAATGGCACGCGCCAAAGCGGAGGGTGAGGCAACTTATTATGAGTTTTTGGTGGCAAAAGAATTGGGGTATCAACGGTTTGTCAAACCCTTGTGGCTCGATAACGCGGCAAAACCGCAAGATAAAGATGTGTTTACTGAAGTCGATGAAATCATGCGCCAAGCAATCAGTGAAAACGACAAAATAACCCAATTGGCAGTCCTTAATCAAAGCATGTTGCCTAGTGGGCAGTTTCACGCGCCACTTTATACGTATGATGAATACAATACCTTGGTGTTCTTGAATAACCGTTTTGCCATTTCGCGTATATCGCAAGATTATCAGCAAGCATTTGGCAAGCCACTGGATTGGAACAGTTATGAAGCCAAATCCCTTGCTAATAAAGCTAACCAGCATTTTGGCACCTTAGCTAATGACGTCATTATCAATCACCATATTGATGGTTCTGTACTTGGACAGCAGGGCGTAGGGGATTTATTATGGGGTAGTCAGGGGGACGATGTGCTAGTGGGTAATAGCGGTCAAGATCGGCTGCTGGGCGGTGCTGATGATGATGTGCTCATCGGCAATGCCGGTGATGATATGCTAGTGGGTGGCACGGGCAATGATTTATATTATTTCACCAAAGGATTTGGTCATGATACCATCATCAATGCAGGCGGTGGCAAAGATACGCTTTATCTTGCGGATAGAGGATATAACGAGTTGAGCCTAGTCACTCAAGAAAAGCAGGATTTAACGCTGGATTTTGCAACTACCTCGCCCAATAACAATGAGAAAACCCATACGCCGACTGACGATCAACTTACCATCAAAGATTTTTATTTGGGGGGCGATAACGCCAGTTTAGCCATCGGTTTTGCAAAAAGCGGTATCGCCAACCCTGCGATGCTGATGCCAGTCAGTCAATTAACCAGTCAATTAAAAAATTTTGGCTCAGTCTCGCAGCGTGATATGACTGATTATCAGTCAATACTGCAAAAATCTCTTTTACAACTGGGCAAAGTCAATCTTATTGCTACAAACGACAAATAAGCGGTTTGTCACACAAACGCAAAAAGATACTGCAAGGAAATGCGATGTTACCATTAGAAATTAAATATTTGCAAAACGCTCAATATGAACCCACCCATGCGGCAATGCTGGCGCGCGTGTTATCGCGTATCGAGCAAAAAAAATCTACCAGCAGCGAGCAGGCGCAGCTTAGCGCTGATGAGTTATGGATTGTGGATCACGAAAATGTGTTTACACTGGGTCAAGCGGGCAAACCTGAACATATTTTGCAAAGAGATAATACCCCCATCATCCACACCGATCGTGGCGGTCAAGTCACTTGGCACGGTCATGGGCAGTTGGTGGTGTATTTTTTATTTGATTTAAATGCGTTGGGGTGGGGCGTGCGCGATTTGGTCAGTAAAGCTGAAAACATCATCATTGATGTCATCACGCCTTATTTGCCGCCAGATTTTTATGCCAAAGCGCGTGCGGATGCGCCAGGGGTGTATGTGTATAATCAAGACGATTTAGAACTTGGTAAAATTGCGTCATTGGGATTTAAGATAAAACACGGCTTTAGTTATCATGGCATCGCCATCAATGTACAGAATGATTTGACCCCGTTTCAAATGATCAACCCTTGTGGCTATGCCGGCATGACCATGTTGCGTCTAGCAGATTTTGCGGACGTGGATTATCAAGCATTTACCCAACAATTTATCAGCCGTGTCAACCAAGAACGCCAATTTAGCCTAAGCAAATAAAATTTTACTAGCGGCTTAAATATAAGAGTCTTTAATATAACTGTGTTTAATTCAAGGATTGATTAGAGTAGGTAATGCCTTTAGCTTCATACACTTGGTAAGTCGCTTGCAGTAAATCATCAATATACGGATTGGATTGGTGTGCCAACACATTCATAAAAATCGGGGTTGTCGCATCTTCGTGGCGTACACGATGATAATGAATTTGCTCGGTACGCACGGTTTTTAAACTATCAGGCACTAAGGTGATACCTTCACCTGCCGCCACCAAGCCCAAAGCGATTTGGATATCGCGCACTTTGGTGGTCAAATGAGGTGACAACTGATGGCGGGCAAACAAATACATGAGTTGGTCAGTTTCGCCATTCAATAGCGGATTTTGCAGGATTGGCAAGGGCGTGCGATGATACAAAATAAGCGTATCTTCTAGCAGCTCTTTAAATGCGATGCCGATATCATCTGGGCGTGATGCCAAGGGGTGCGCCATCGGCAGCGCCACCACAAAGCGTTCATGCCGTAAAAATATCTGTTGCACAAAGTTGTCACTGTGCCGAAATCTTCCAAACCCCACATCAATGTCTCCCGACTTTAGCGCTGACATTTGCTGCTCTGAATTGATTTCGACCAGCTTGATATCCAAATTGGGGTGTCGCTGTTTGACTGTAGAAATAATCTCAGGCAACAAACCGTACAGCACTGAGGCGACAAATCCTATCGTAAGATGATTGCTTCTATGCGGCTGGGCAAAGCGCTGAGTCAACTCACTGGCTTGCTCAAGTTGCAACAATATTGGCTCAATCTGTGCCAAAAAAAAATGTCCCGCTGTGGTTAAGGTCATTGGGCGGTGATAGCGATCCAGCAGCTCGACACCCAGCTCGCTTTCGAGTTGCTGGACATGGCGGCTTAACGATGGCTGCGATATAGCCAAGGTTTTGGCAGCTTGGCTAAAACTGCCTGCTTTTGCCACTACCACAAAATAAGTGAGTTGGGAAATATCCATATCAATACTCAATGATCATTACAGCGTTGTGTTATCGGGGTTAAAAATTACTTACTCATTCAATAAATTATTTATGCAACAAATTTGCGATCAAGCCAAACCATTAAATCAATGTCACTAAATCAATGTTACAAAAAATGTCAAATTTATGTCGCCATTTCAAGATATTCTAACCAATATATTATAAAATTTGGGCAATACTACGTTAAAAATATCACGCTAAAAACCTTACGCTAAAAGAATTTTAAACCTCTAGATTAAGTTGCTCATTATGGCCATCCGTCTACCCAAGCCAAAAAAAGCCCAGTCTTTACCCCCGATTGAACCCAGTTTCGATAATATGCATCAAGTTGATGAAATGCAAGCTGATGAAATAATTGAAACTGAAGCAGGTACGTCTTTTGTCACGTTAACCGAGATGCATGAAGGCTTTAATAATCGTCGGTTTTTTGACTGGCATGGTCGCGTTAGCCGTGTTCAGTTTTTAGCGTATTCCACCTTCAATGCGTTGATAGCATTAATGCTGGTCGCTTTACTATTTGTGATGATTGGCGGCTTTCAAGGCATAGTAAATGCCAGTAGTGAGCAGTTGCCGATGAGTTTGCTTGGTGCAAGTAGTGTTGGTGTGGCGGTTTTGTTTTATCTACAGCTTGCCGTTAGCAAACGCCGCTTCAATGATCTTAACAAAACAGGGTGGCTTGCGCTATTGATGCTAGTGCCCGGGGTAAATGTCTTAGTTTACCTTTACTTGCTAGCAGTCAAAGGCAGTGAAGGCGCCAATTATTATGGCTTACCTGCTAGACCTGCTAGCCAATTAAAAACGGTACTGATGGTATTGATTCCGCTGTTAGTCATCTCACTCATCGGTTTGTTAACCCAAGTTGTCGTGCCCAGCTATCACAGTTATCAAGCGATAAGAAACAGTAGAGACGCTCAAAACAACGTCATTGTGACGGCAACAAACCCTAGCCAATCGGCGCAGATATTGCCTGCAACTGCTTCCGCTGTTGTTGCCTCGACCACTCAACCAGAGAATTTAAGAACAGAAGCGGTGGTAATTACCGGTGAGCAATTAGGGAACGGCGTGGCTTCCACCCCACAACCCACCGCGCCAGCGAATGTCAATCCCGCTATGACCACCAATCAAGTGTCAACAGATACACTTGCCAATACGCCAAGTAGGACTAATCAGATGCCTGAGGCGCCAATTGACACCGCTAATCCCAATACCCCAAATCCTAATAGCTTAAATCCCAATAACCTAAATCCCAATAACCTAAATCAAGGTTCAAATGAGCGCGCGCAGACGGGCAGCAGTAATCCAACAACGAATGCCCCTAATAGTCAAGGGGTGGTTTCTTATGAAGACTTTGTCAAAGCCTCTGAGCAACAAATATTTATCGATAGAAGATAATTTTTTTAAATCTACAGGTTAAATAAAAATTTTCCATCCTAGTACAAATCATGGGTGCCAAAAATTATAAATTAAGAGGGCGTAAGTTTAACTATTAGCGGTTTACAAACGGTTTCAAATCTGCACATTTGCTAATACAAGTTAGCTAAGTATAACAAAACCACAATTAAACCTATGCTTAAATTAAAGCACGATATCCCTATAATGTTAGCTATCAAAAAGGGGTATTTTACATGAAAATGAACAAAACACATGATAATATAAGGAGGGGCCTAACACCTCAAAGTATGGCTTCTCAATTAGTTTTTGGTGACGTGGATGAGAGTGATTATAGTCAGGCAACTATTAAATCCCTATTACCGAGCTACGATAGTCAGCAAACGTATTTGACAGATTACCCGTCTAATTTCTTTACCATGCAAGATGAGGACAATCAATTAACCAAAGACTTGCGGTTTAAAGATAGCGTTAAAGAGTCTGCAAAACTACCAAAAAAGCTACCAAAAAAATCAGCTAAAGATGATTTGGTGGATGATTGGGCAACCGATAATAAAATCGATGATGAGTCTTGGCGCTATCATCGTAAATGGCTTAGTACCGTCTTTATGATTTGGTTCTTTTTAGCGGTCGCCTTATTGCTAAACGCTGCTTATTATTAACTGAAACTTTTAACTACCACAGTTTTTTTGAGTAATCATTAATCATTACATTTCACCATGTAATGATTTTTTTTGGCTCAAATAAATGAAAAAAGTTTTATAATAAAGCTATTATGATGAAAAAAATCATTTAGATAAACAAACCATTTAGATAGACAAATCATTTAAAAGGAAATCCCTTGCCAGTCACTCAAACGGATGTTAATACACAAACTATAGCCAAGAGTACAAACAATAACACAATCATAGATTTGCTTGCGCTTATCACTGATACCATGCCGCAGTGGAAAGTGCATCGGTGTCAAGTGACGGACGGGGTTATCTCACAGCACTTGCCTATGAAATTTATTTACCATTATGAGTATTTATCTGACCTACTCAAACTGCAACATCCGTTAAATGGTCAATTGCTAGCAAGCTTTGATCGATTGCTGACGCGAGAACAATTTGCGCAAATGCTGGGCATTCATCTCCACCAAGTAGTCAATCCTTGGCAAATAAAGTTTGCTGGCAAATTGGTGGTGTTTTATCAACACCCTGACATTGCATTACGCTTGCATTGGGTGAATACCATCAAAACATTTGAGCCCATCTATCTACAATCAAAATTATCTCAAGCAGAATCGTTGCCCTATGCGATTGATAATGCTTTTACCAATTGGCAGATTACGGGAGTGGAAATTATTCAAAAAAATCCACAGGTCGAGCTTGTGTATGACAGCGATGACACCAATGGCACCCAATCCATTTTGCCTTCCACCCAATTTGTGCCTGTACCTACGCCGTTAGCCCATTGGATGATGGCATATTTTCAGTCGAATGCTGTTATTGCCAATGAATGGTTGGCGCTAATTAAATCAGAAGCGCAATCTTATGCCCAAACACAGCATTTTATTGCCGACCCGTGAATAGCCACCAAAAATCTAGACACATTTAGCCATCTGCTGCAGCTTTAGCGCTTGATTGAGTGATTTTTTAATCGTTGTGAGTCTAAAGTGTTGACTTTTTTGATTGTATATCTTCTCTGCTGACTTCGATAAGTTCAGTTTAATAAAAAGCTGTCACGCCCCACAGCCAACTAACCACAAAGCAGATTTACTCTGTTTGGTAATCTGAGGCGTGGATAGGGGTGTTTGGCTAATATTGTGGGTAAGCTCGCTCACATTAAGACCGCAACTGGTTAAAAGCGCGGATAATAATTGATATTTGACCGCATAGTTCATATTTTGGGCGTTGGCAATGGTATGGGTAACCATACCGACCACTTCGCCTGTGGGAAGTAGAAGCGGACTGCCACTTGAGCCAGGCTGAATTGGCGCAGTAAACTGCATAAAACGAATATCATTGCCAATGCCTTGTAG